>NZ_JBLVXX010000058.1:0-23336 GCF_048283985.1 Enterobacter cloacae complex sp. 6730903
CTGCCAGGGGCGTCTCTATACCATGGAAAACGGCACCCTGCGGGAGAATGCGCCATGATGTTTCTGCCGCGTCTCTATGCTCGCCTCTGCGCGCGCCAGGCCGGACGCACGCTGCTGGCAAACCGGATCACGCAAAACTACAGCCAGTTTATGCGCTGCCCGGAGGCCGATGTCCCGGCTGATTTTCTGCATCAGAACGCCCATGAGCTGAGCGGGTTTAACTTCGTGGAGCAGATCTTTCCGCCCGCGCTTTGGGCGCGCAACGTTCGTTTCGATCTGCACGGGTACGTGGCGCAGTGGACGCAGGAGCAGGCATTTTACCGCTCGCCGCGCACCCTGCTTCTGGGCATGCGCTGGGCGGGCTTTGGTCTGATCGTGGATGCGCTGCTCGCCACCGCGCCAGCCGATGTGCGCTTTCAGTTTATTACCCGTCACCCTGCGCTGCATAAGCTGATGGCCGCGCACGAAGGCCGACGCGCCAGCTCGTTTTTCGCCCCTCACCGCCTGGTGACGGTGCTGCTGATGGACGAACGCCTGCCGGATGCGCCGCTGTTCTCCACCCAGGCAGGGGATCAAAAGGCGTGGTTAACGGACGTCTCAACGCGGTTTTTATCGCGCTATGGCTACAGCGTCCGAACGCTGCTGCCGATCTGTTCGCTGCACGCGGCGGAGTTTGGGCTGGAGAGTCAGGCGTATGCGCCAGAGGATTACCGCCAGGCCGCCGCCGACACGCTGAACGCGCTGCGCAAAACCCCCACGCTCTGGAGTGCATGGGACGATCTTTCAGTGATTTATCATGGATGACATATCGTGAAATTAAAAAACCGAAGCCGACAGCGGCGGGCGCTGATCCCGCATCACTTCTCAAAAAGCTATCACATCAACGCGCCACGGCTGAAAGCCGTGCTGACCTTGTTCATCGCCTTTTTTCTCTGCCTGCTGGTCTTTGCGATTGTCTTTAACTTTTCGGAAACCACGCTGGCACGCGGGGTGCTGATCCCGGCGCAGGGCGATGTGGAAGTCCGCGCCAGAGAGTCCGGTACGCTTGTGGATTTTGCCGTGCGGCCGGGCCAGTACGTGAAGGAAAACGATCCGCTGTTCACCGTGTCGCAGGACTATGGCGGCAAGCAGGGCTCGGTGGTGCAGTTTGACCGCCAGCAGATGGAAGCGGAGAAGAAGCGCAGCGAGCAGCGCATCCAGGCCATTGAGGATTCGATTGCGTCGTATCGCAAAAATCTGGCGCAGCAGCTGGCTCTCACCGACAAGCAGATCGCCGTTTCCCGCGATAAGGTGAAGAAGCTGCGCGCGCTGTTAAAAAACAGCACCGACACCTACGAGGCGTGGAAATCCGTCTCCGGGAAGGGCTATGTCTCCAGAGTGGATCTCGATAAAAGCCACAACGATGTGCTCAATGCGCAGCTCAACCTGACGCTGGAGGAGAGCACTATTCTTGAGCTTGAGGCACGAAAAACCAGCCTGACCGACAGCACCCAGTCGCAAATTGACTCTCTGAGCGAAGAGCAGCTGTACGTGAAAAACCGCATCAGCGAAATCGAGCGCAACCTGTCCAGCCGGGGAAGTTCCACCATGGCGATGCTGGCCCCTTCCGATGGTTACGTGGTGGCGATTAACTTCCCGCCTGGCCGGGCCATTACGCAAAACAGCGAGGTGGTGGTAGTGATCCGTAAAAATACCGCGGCGACGATGGAGGGATACCTGTATGTTCCGGCAACGGGGGTGGGGCGCGTGGCGAAAGGCGATAAGGTCAAGCTGCGCTTCGACTCCTGGCCCGTAGACAAATACGGTTCCGTGGAGGCAACGCTGTCCGATTTCTATGAGGTAAACATTGATGCCCATTCGGCGCTGATCCCGCTCCAGGAAGGGCAGAACTACTACCTGGCTAAAGTGCGCGTCCCCTCCTGGTTTACCGACCCGGACAAGAAAAAGCGCATGCTGATGGGCGGAATGACGGTGAACGCCGATATCGTTATCGATCGTAAGCCGCTTATCAATCTGCTGATTGCGCCGCTGGAAAGGGTGCGCAAGCGGTTTATCGATTGACCCGATTTCATCGATCATCGCCCTTTAGCCCACATTCTTAACGGCACCCTGGGGCTATTCTCCTTCTCATACCAACCGGAGGATAGCCCATGAAAATTACGCAAATTCGCAATGCCACCCAGCTGATCACTTACGCGGGAAAACGCTTTTTAATCGACCCAATGCTGGCGCCAAAAGGCACTTATCCGGGTTTTCCCGGCACGGCGCGGGCTGATATTCGCAACCCGATGGTCGAGCTTCCCGTTGACGTTCAAACGCTTCTGGATGCTGACGCGGTGATCGTCACCCATACCCATGCCGATCACTGGGATCAGTACGCCGTTGAGCTGATCGCCAAAGGCAAGCCGATCTACGTGCAAAATGATAGTGATGCCGCGCTGCTGCGCAGCCAGGGATTTACCAACCTGACGATCATGACCGGGGAAACAACGTACGGCGATATCCGGATAGTGAAAACCCACGGCGGCCAGCACGGTACTGACCGCGCTTACGCCGTGCCGGAGCTGGCAGAGTTTCTGGGGGAAGCCTGCGGCGTGGTGTTCCGGCATCCCGATGAGAAGACGCTTTATATCGCAGGGGATACCATCTGGCGCGATGCGGTGGCGGCCGATCTGCAAAAGCACCAGCCGGATATCGTCGTGCTCAACGCCGGTTACGCTCATGTCATTGGGTTTGGGCCGATTATCATGGGGGAAGAAGATCTGCTTAACGTGCATTTCCTGCTGCCGCAGGCGAAAATCGTGGCGACCCATATGGAAGCTCTCAACCACTGCCTGCTGACCCGCCGCGCGCTGCGCGAGTATGTTGATGCCAACGAGGCAGGTGACGCGGTGAGCATTCCCCAGGACGGCGAAACTGTTATATTCTGACTGTTAAAGGGGACAGGAGAGACAGATGCCGCTTATTAACGTTGCCATTGTCGCGGTGGACGGGTTTAGCCCGTTCCACTACTCCGTCCCCTGCATCCTCTTTGGCGACACGGTATCCGGGGAAAAGCGCTTTAACGTCACGATCTGCGCTGAAAAACCGGGATTCCTGAACTCGACAGACGGTTTTACCCTGCATGCGACGCAGGATTTTTCCGCGATCGCATCGGCTGAAATTGTGGTTGTACCCTACTGGCAGCACGTTCTGGAGCGCCCGCCTCAGACGCTGCTCGACAGCCTGGTTCAGGCCAGAGACAACGGGGCGGAAATTGTTGGGCTGTGTCTGGGATCGTTTGTGCTGGGCTATGCGGGCATACTCAGCGGCAAACGGGCCGCCACCCACTGGGAGTTTGAACGCCAGTTCCAGTCGCTATTTCCGGACGTCCGACTGGATATCAACGCCCTCTACGTGGATGACGGCAATATGATTACCTCGGCGGGTACCGCCGCCGCGCTCGACTGCTGTTTGTATATCATCCGCCAGCGCTTTGGCAGCGTCGTCGCCAATCAGATTGCCCGCCGGATGATCGTCCCGCCGCACCGAGAGGGCGGGCAGGCGCAGTTTATTGCGCAACCTGTGCCGAAAGATACCCGTGATGGGCGGATTAACTGTCTGATTGACTACCTTCAGCAGCATATTTCCGAACCGCATAACCTGGACTCTCTTGCGGAAGTGGTGTCGATGAGCCGGCGCACGCTGACCCGCCATTTTATCAAGGCGACGGGCATGAGCGTTGCCGACTGGCTTACCGCCGAGCGCCTGCGGCGCAGCCAGATCCTGCTGGAGTCCGGCAACCTGCCAATCGAAAATGTCGCCGGGCAGGTGGGGTTTTTATCAGCGGTGACGTATCGGCAGCAGTTTAAGGCGCGCTTTGGCGTCAGCCCGGCGGAGTGGCGCAAGACGTTTCGCGTTAAGCCGTTTGCAGCGAAAAATAATGCTGGCGCGATGGAATAAAAAGACGTGGGCGGCTTCTTTGCCTTTAAAGCTGGCGGCAATGGGTATGCATCAGACGGGTTACAAGCACTTCTCTTCCGGTTAAGATAATCCACGTTACTTTCCAGAAGAAAAGGTAGTGGCATGAGCAATATTGAAACGCAGTTACTTGAATCAGGTTTCACCGTAAAAGAATTAGCGTACCTGAACCGAAACATTAGCCGTTATGGTTCATCCCTGCTCGAGGTGGTGCTTGAGTTAGGTAAGCGATTTATCATGGTTCTGTGTATTACTGCGGCTGTGGCCCTGATTTTCCTGGCGCTTCTTTTTTTCGCTGAACATTATAATATTGTTTCCGGAGGCATTTCTCTTTTCATCGTATTGATTATTGCCTGGTTTTTTCAACCCCCGATCATTACCTACAAAGCCTGGCGCTTCAGAAAGAAATACATTAGTTCTGTCCAGACGCATTAGAAATTAAATCAAACGAGACTTTTGCAGAGACACCCCAGCCGACAATTTTCATAGTGAGCGCTGCGCGATTCATTCCGTCGACCTTGCGGTAGAAATCCAGCGGGAGATAGCGAAACAGACGCCATGATTCGGGTTTCCGGATGGCGCCAAATACCGTATAGACGCTTGCTGCCAGGCTTACGCTGTTGAATACTCCCAGTGCTGATTCACGTTTAAATCCCATAAACTGAGCGATATCCATGACGCCATCTGCCAGCATACCTTCGGAGTTTGGTTGATGTTGAAGCGTTCTGTTAATTTCTTTTGAAATGGCATTTGCACCATCAATAACCAGAATCGCTCCTGCAAGCGCACCCACTGGATTCATTGTCATCATTGCACCAACACCTGCAACAATCTGTAACCCTGAAAGCACAACCTTAATCGATGAGATAACGTAACCGACGACTTTGTTATTTTCTTTAACCAGTTCAATCTGAGCAAAAAGCTGAGCTGTATGGGAGCGAAGCATTCTGCTTTGCTCAAGAAGACTTTCGTTCTCAGCTCGGATGTTTTTCAGGCATTCCATGCACTCCTCATCACTTCTGGCCGCCCGGGTAGCACTAAATTGTTGCATCACAAACTGCCGAATATCATCCATAAATTTAATCCGTGCGAGTCCGTCGCTGAGATGTTGCCCTCCGACAATATTCGCAGTATTGATGAGCTTGCGGGCTTCAAGATTTATCATTGTTTCAGCCCATGCACGGGCGTTCTGACCAGGGAAAAGTGCAATATCCATTTTAATTTTCTCATCTGATAACCAACGTTTACAGATTATCCTGGCATCAGAAACTGGCAACAATAAATTGGATAATCTGTCGCGAGCGCAGAATTCGCCGAAGGTATATACCGACGGAAATCATCTTCGTCGTTGATGGCGACCATGAGATGGTGATTGGCTAAAATGAATGTAAGAAACATAGACTTACCCCAGCCTCTCCATCCTCGTCTCCCCCTCCGCCATCGACAGCTGATACAGCGAAAACGATCGGTGCTTCTCAATCAACTGCGCCAGCTCCGGCGAGTGGCTGGTGAGCCAGATCTGCGAATAGCGGCTGGCCTCGGCAATAAGGCTTGCCAGGGCGGGCAGCATCTGCGGATGCAGGCTGTTTTCCGGTTCGTTGAGGGCGATGAATGCGGGAGGGCGCGGGCTTAACAGCGCCACCGCCAGGCACAGAAAACGCAGCGTGCCGTCGGAGAACTCTGCCGGTTCCAGCGGCCTGCTCAGCCCCTCGCGCTGCATCATCATGCGGAAGCGCCCGCCGGTGTTGTCGCTGTAAAACACGCAGCCGGGGAAGGCCTGGTCGAGGATGCGCATCAGCAGCAGCTCGTCGCCAATTTCGACAATGGTCTGAAACGCGGCGGCCAGGTTCGCGCCGTCGCTGGCCAGCACCGGGGAGCGGAAACCCACCTGCGGCGCACGGATCGCCGAGCCGGACGAAACGGAAAACTCATGATAAAACCGCCAGTTACGCAGGGACTCGCGCATCTGCGATACTTCGGGGTAGAGGTGCGGTTCACCGAGCTGCCCGAACACCGACTCGTTCTCATACAGCGTACCGCTGTGGGTCACTTTTTCGTGATGCACGTTGTTGAGGAATACGGCCTGGTTCTTACGCTTCATCAGCTGTGACGACGGACGACGGTGCTGGCCGCTCAGCCAGATAGATTCCTCTTTGATCACCGGGTCGAGCTGAAACTGTGAGGGGTAGGGCAGCTTTTCCACGAACCCGACCTGAAGCTCATATTCATAGGTTTCCGTTTCCACCGCCAGGTTCATGCGCCGCAGCTGGTCGCTGCGGGTTTTGCCCGCCCAGAACACCTTCAAAATGCCGCCCTCGTTTGCCAGCGCCTGGGAGAATTGCCCCTGCGCCGCGCTGTGCATCAGGTAAATCGCTTTATAAATATTGGATTTTCCGGTGCCGTTGGGGCCGAACACGATGTTGAGCTGTTCCAGCTCAAGCGACATATCGCGAATTGAGCGGTAGTTCTGAATATGCAAATTTTTGATCATCGGGGTACTCCGCTGTGCACGCTTAACCTGTACAGAATTACAGTATTTTACGCTGAGCGCAAAAAAAAGACGACAGTGAGGGTGTCGTCTAAACGGGGTACAGCTTTGGGCCTCTGTGGGTCAATGGGGCCTTCGCTTCTTTCTTATCAGGTAACGGCCAGACGCAGACCCAAATCATCAGGATAGGGATCAAAGTAGTTTTGCGTCATCAGATACCGGTCAGGGTATTCAGCCAGATAATGCTTAAGCAGCGTCAGCGGCGCGAGGATCGGCAGCAGCCCGTCCCGGTAATGCAGGATCACATCACGCAGTTCTCCGCGCTGGCGGCTGTTCAGCTGGTTACGGAAATAGCCCTGAATGTGCATCAGCACGTTAGTGTGATTCTTCCGCGAAGCGGGTTTTTTCAGGATGGTCATCAGCTTGTCGCGATAGGCCACGAAAAACGCGTCCAGATCGTCCCACTCGTGCAGTGATGCCACGAACGGGCCAATTTCACGGTAGCCTGCCTGATGGTGCGCCAGAAGCTGAAGCTTATAGCGGCTGTGAAAGTCCAGCAGGGCACGGCGCGTCAGGCCATTTTTACGCATTACGTTCAGTTCGTGGAGAGCGAAAACGCGCTCAACAAAGTTTTCCCGCAGTACCGGATCGTGCAGGCGACCGTCTTCTTCGACGGGCAGCCAGGGATAAGTTTCAAGGAGGGCGGCGGTGAACAGCCCGACACCCTCCTTGCGGCCCCGGTTGCCGTTTTCGTCGTACAGCCGCACGCGCTCCATGCCGCAGCTGGGGGATTTTGCACAGACGATAAAACCCGACAGATCGCCGATTTTCGGCAGATAATCTGCCGTAAATGCGGCCATCTTCTGCGTGACGTCATCGTGCGGCGCTTTGCTGAACCGCATTTCTGTCTCGCCGCCGGTGGTCATCACCAGGCGCAGCGCCGGACGAGGCGTGGGCAGGCCGATAGCCATTTCAGGGCATACCGGACGGAAAGCGACCCACTGCGCCAGCTCATCCATCACAAAGCCCATACGCTTATGCCCGCCGTCAAAGCGAACGGCGGAACCGGTCAAACATCCGCTAATACCCAGCACAGGTTTTGTTGTCATGGTGTGCACCTCCCGATCTCATATCTAAAAGTTACACAACAATGCGTATTTGTCCAAGTATTGGCGGAGTTATTTTTTAATCGTCTTTAAAATCAAGAGCAATCAGCTGCCCTTGTAGGTTGAGTAACCGTACTGGCTGAGCAGAAGCGGGATGTGCAGTTTTTCATTGGTGCGGGTGACGGTGAACAGCACCGGCACTTCCGGGAAGAAGGAGTCCAGCTTTTTGCCGTGGAAGTAATCTGCGGTTTTGAAGGTCACTTTATACATGCCAGGCGCCATATCCTGATCCTGCGGATAGAGTGATTTGATGCGCCCGTCGTGGTCGGTTTTACCGCTGGCAATCGGGGTCCACTTATCCTGCTCCTGCTTCTCCAGCGTGACGGTCACATCCGCTGGCGGCATACCGGTTTGCTGGTCCAGAACGTGAACGCTCAGGGTGCCTGCCGGGGCGCTGAACGCGGCAGGCGCGAAAGCCATTGCAGCCAGCATCATCAGAGGGAGTGTCTTTTTCATCGTGTTTTCCTGTTGAGTTGTCGGTGACAGGAAAACGTTAGCACTCGCTGCGCGAAAAAATATTCAACTTTTCGTGAAGATTGCCACAGCAGAAAATAATCAGAGGATAATCACCTCAAGGGAAACCTGCTGCTGCCACTGCGCAACCTGTTTTTTCCGCGCGGCGGTAAGTTTACCGCTGGTGACCAGCAGCCATTTGCGGTCCGGGAAAATTTCCGGGGCCAGCGCGGCAGGGGGAACCGGCAGTATGTCGATGCGGTGGCCCTGGCCGGTGCGCGTCAGAGCTTCAAGCCAGATCTCACACGGGTCGTTCAGATGCCAGCCGCTGATGAGGATGTTATCGCCCGGCGCTTTTTTATCGCCCTCAAGGCAAAACGAGGTATAGGCGATGAGGATGCCGTCGAGGATCTCACGCAGCGTCATGGCGGCGGCGACGTTGGCTGAAATCTGGCTGCGCAACGGACGCAGCACGTTAGTGACCAGCTCTGGCCTTGGGTATTCGCGTCCGGCGTCGTAAATCATCTGACGCAGGGATTCAATTTTCCCCTCCTGCAACTTTTGCAGCATGGCCTGTTGCAGGGTTTGCCAGTTATTGGCGCGGCGCGGCGCAGGGCGTTCCAGCAGTGATTTTACCTGACCGATGGGTACGCCTTTTTTTACCCAGTCGAGGATTTTCAGCGCCTGCTGAACGTCCTCATCGCTGTACAGGCGGTGACCGCCGTCCGTACGCTCGGGTTTGAGCAAGCCATAGCGTCGCTGCCACGCCCGCAGCGTGGTGGCGGTGATGCCGCTGAGTCTGGCGAATTCGCCGATGGAGTAAGCCATGTCTGCATCCGAAGAGAAGGAGTAGTCTCAATATACTACGAATATTCCCCGACGGGATGAAGCGCCGCACGGGTGCGCTACACTTAACGTCCAACCGCGTAAATGAAAGGAGTTCTCATGAGGCTATGGCCTGTCGTTACCGGTGTCGCCATTGCGCTGACGCTGGTTGCCTGTAAATCTCCCACGCCGCCGAAAGGCGTGCAGCCCATTACCGGCTTTGATGCCAGCCGCTATCTCGGCAAATGGTATGAAGTCGCCCGACTGGAAAATCGCTTCGAGCGCGGTCTGGAACAGGTCACCGCGACGTATGGCAAGCGCAGCGATGGCGGTATCAGCGTACTGAACCGCGGCTACGATCCGGTGAAGAAAAAATGGAATGAGAGCGAAGGAAAGGCGTACTTTACCGGCGAACCGACCACGGCTGCGCTGAAGGTATCGTTCTTCGGCCCGTTCTACGGCGGCTATAACGTGATCAAGCTGGACGATAAGTACCAGTACGCGCTGGTCAGCGGCCCGAACCGTGACTACCTGTGGATTTTATCGCGCACCCCGACCATTCCGGATGCGGTAAAACAGGACTACCTGAACACCGCACGCGGTCTGGGCTTCCGGGTCGATCAGCTGGTGTGGGTGAAGCACTAACCTACTGATACGAAAAGGTGATGCTTGCCAGGGCGTTGGCCGAGCCGGGGACCAGGTCTCCGGTTCGGATGTACTGCGCCTGGAACGGCAGGGACAGCGTTTGTGCCGAGCTGGTGGTCTGAATGAAAAACTGTCCCGTCGTGCCTGCGGCCGAGCTGTCCGGCCCCATCATCAGCGGCCCGGTACCGTTATAGAAAAACTGCACGCCAATGCCGGAGGCCGTGGAGTCCCCGGTCAGCGTGACGACCGACGAGGTATTTGACGGCGTGGTCTGATCGGTCATCACTGAGTTAACCGCCACGTTCTCATCACAGGTCAGGCTGACGTTAAACTCCCCCGACGGCGAGGTGCTGCCTACGCTGGGCAGCGTGTGAACATCAATGGTGCCCAGGTCGACGTTGGCGCTTTTCGTGCCTACCGTGCAGCCGCTTGCCGTCACCGTGATGGTGGTGGGGTTGATGATCACCTGCGCGGTTTTCACTTCGTTGTTATAGGCCGTCAGGATCGCCGCGTTAATGGTCGGGGTCTGGTATACGCCGGATTTCAGCGGAACGCCGGTCTTGATAAACGTCACTTTTGCCGACCAGCCCAGTGCGGTGGCGTAACCGTTAGTCCCATCGGCCGGATAGCTCTGCGTAATGCCCGTCTGCATCGGGACATAGGTGGTGCCGTTATAATCTTTAAGCCCAAGAATGAAGCCGATGCCGGGCACGCCCGTTTCAAATACCATGTAATTTGCGCCATCGAGAATAACCGTGATGCCGGTGGCGGTTATACTGCTGCTCGGCTCCAGCGTCCCTTTGGAGCAGGTAAATACCAGGCCGCACCAGAACACTTCCGCGACGCTCGCAGTGGCGCTCCATTCAGAGCCGATTGTCTTTCCAGGCACGATGGAGTCTGCCGGGCCGGACCACGACATGGGGGTTGGCGAAAGGGTGATATCCGATGTCCAGGAGAGGGCAAGTGCCTGAGAGGACATGAAAAACAGGGCTAAAAACAGTAAACGCATTATTGATACTCCGTCGTCCAGGTCGCCACTGCCGAAACGTCTCCGGCATTGACCGGCGCACCCGTGGCGGCCAGTCGCGCATAGAAGGTCATTTTTACGCTGTCATCCCCCGCCGCGCCGTAAGCAGCGGTTTGGGTGTCCAGCGGGATAAGTACGCTGTCTTTATCCAGAATCTGCACCGCCACGCCGGTCGCGCCGCCGTCAGCGACTTTCAGAAGCTGCGGGTTCTCGTCATCCGGCGTACCGCTGAAGCGGATTTTCACGCCAGCAAAGGTGGGGCCGCACGCTTCAAGGGTGAGCGTGAAGGGCGTTTTGATATTGCTGACCGCGCCCGCCTCGCTAAATTGCTTCACGCCGAGGGTGCCCAGCGGCACGTTTTGCTCCTTCGAATCTTCCGAGACAATGCAGGTATTGCCGATCACGTTGCCGGTCACGGAAACCAGCACGTCATAGCCGCGTGCGGGAACGGCGATGACCATCAGCAGGATCAGGGGGAGGAACCGGACGGTTACTGACATATGACCTCCTGGGAATAAAGCCCGGTGCGGGCGTGATAAGTCTGCGGGTTCAGCGCATAGCGGATCGTGCAGCGCTGGGCGCTGTCGCGTCCCCATACGGCATGCAATGTTCCCTGCGCTGACAGGCCGGTCAGATACACGCTGCCGCCATCGCCGACGATACCGCTGGCTTTGTCATCCTCTGACGAGACCAGCGTGCCGAAGGGGAGCACGTCTTTAGCGTGGCGTACGATAAACATCGCTTTTGCCCCCTGACGCGTGGTGAGGGTGGCGCGAACCAGTGCCCCGTCGGTGGGGATTTTATTGGCGATGGCGTTCTCAAGTTCCACGTCATTGCCCACGGTGGTGACATCCAGCGCAACCTGATTAACGCGATATGGCGTGGCGTACGGGATCACCGCATAGCCCCGGCTGTCGGTTTTGATGCCCTTGTGGTTGAGCACGGCGACATGGCTGGCGCCCGGAGCTTTCACGAGGATATTGGTGTTCCCGAGCGGCTGGCTCAGCGTCAGACCATCCTCATGCAGCACCGCTCCGCCGCTCATCCCGTAGCTGAGGTTGCGGGAGTCACCGGCGTAGCTGTAGCCCAGGTTATAGTCTCCCCACGCGCCCTCGTATTGCAGCGCGGCATCGCCGCCGTAGTGCTGCTGCGCGCTGTAGCGCTGGTTGACGCTATAGAAAAGATTCTCCTGCCCCGGCAGATAACCACTGACACCGGTACTGGCGGTGGTGCCAGCGGGATCCGCATGGGTAGCGGTAAAACGGAGACGGGTCGACAGCGCCGGATTACCCAGCGGCACCGACAGGGACAACGCGAGGATATTGTCTTTCTTGTTGTCGTACAGGCCAGAGCTACGCTGGGCGCTGATGCCAAGCGACAGGTTACGAAACGTCGCGTTCCACGCGAACTGCAAACTTTGCGTGGTTTTTGACGTATTCCAGTAGGTTTGTTGATCCCAGGACAGCGACAGCGCGCCGTATTCGCCCATCGGCTGCGACAACAGCAGCTGATTTTTTGCCTTACGCGACATATGCAGGTTGTAAACCGTGTCGTAGTGGGTGGTGATGGTGCCATCGTCTTCCACGGTCTGTTTTGGCGCTCCGCCCGCCATGCCTTTGTAAGTGGTATCGCTGAGGGTATAAAACCCTGCCGTTGAGTAACGCAGCGAGAAGAAATTGACCCGTGTACCGATATTGTTCAGCAGCTTGCTGTACCGCAGGCGCACCGAATCACCGGTGTAGTGCTGATTATCAGCCAGCTGGCTGCGGGCATGGGTGAGGTCGAGGGAGTAGGCGCCAAAGCGGCCGAGATTCTGCCCGATACCGAAGGCCAGGCCGTTGTAGCGATCGGAAAACTGCGCCCCGCCATAAAACGTGAGGCCGTATCGCCAGCCCAGGAACAGCTCGCCCTGCGCGAAGGAGGGCGAGATCTGATCGCCCGCAGGGCGGTATTTCCCCGCCCCCAGAGCATATTTGACCTGACCGTTACGCACCAGATTCGGCACGCTGGCAAAGGGCAGGGTGTATTGCGTCTGGCTGCCGTCGCTCTCCTGAATGGTAACCGCGAGATCGCCGCCGGAAGAGGTCGGATAGAGATCTTTCAGCACAAACGCTCCCGGCGGAACGGAGGTTTGATAGATGATGTTACCGTTCTGGCGAACCGTCACCGTGGCATTGCCGCGCGCGATGCCGCGCACTTCGGGCGCGTAACCGCTCAGGCTAGCGGGCAACATATTGTCATCGGTCTTCAGGGCAATCCCACGCAGGCCAACGGCGTCAAACACCTGCGAGGAGGTGAACGTTTCACCGGCGTAAACCTGGGCACGCAGGGCGCGGATATCCCGCTGTAGCCAGGTCTGGACGTGGGTGAGCTCGTTACTCTCTTTGGTCCACGTGGTGAAATCACGCAGCCGCCATGCGCCCAGGTTGGCGCCGCTGTTCAGGCTCACAAACAGCTGTTGTTCCCGCGTGCGCGTCTCGCCCCGGTATTCATTATTCGCGCCATTGACCACATAGTTCAGCCACGCGGCAGGGATGCCGGACTCCCAGCTCTCCGGGCTGACGTACCCGCGCGGCAGAGCGCGCATCGCGCTTTGCGGCACGGTGAAGTTGAGGGTAAGCGTCCTCTGGTCAAAATCAAACCGGGTATCGGCGAATGACCGGGTTAAAAAAATGCAGCGTTGCGCAGGCGGCAGCTCACCCCCTTTAGCCTGACGGCTGTCGATGCCAAGTGCGGCGAATTGCGCAGGCGTAAGGCACGGCAGGGCTTCACCGGCGGTGTTTTCAGCGACGCGAAACGTGACGTTACCTGTGAACGCGAACTGGGTGTTGATATACACGTTAAGATTGTACTCGCCCGGCGGCAGCGCGCTCCCGGCGTTGACCCAGGCGAGATCGGCGCTGTTGGCGCGCTCGCCGTTGAGAAACGCAGGATTAAATTGCAGCTCGCTTTCGGCAGCCACGGCTTGCCGAATCACCAGGGCGATCGCCGTGGCGCACAGGATTTTAATTTTCATGTGGTCACGCCTTACTGTTTTTATTATTGGGACAATGACGTGCGGGTGACGGGCGTCCAGGCCCCATAATCGTTAATCGTCTGGTAGCTCATGCTGCTCGCATGGCTGAAGGTGTCTGCCAGCGTCACGCTGGATTTCGGCGGCACCATGACGGGCGACACCGGCCTGCCATCAATTTTCACGTTAATGGTGGTGAGGTAATACGGCGTTGGGTTGGTCAGCGTGACCTTGCCCGCGCGGTAGGCGCCAGCAAGGTTTTTCCATGCCTCCCCTGCGCCTTCCCTGAGCCGCTCCGGGCGATAAAAGACCTTGATGCGGTTGGCAGAGGCGAATTGCAGCGAATTGCCGGAACCGTTTTTAACCTGCTGTGGGATAGCTTTGACCGTCATCCAGTACAGCGTTTCGCGATCCTCTGGCAGGGCGTTGCCGCTGAACATGATTTTCACCGCGCTTTCGCTGGCGGGCTTCATGACGTACAGCGGTGGCGTGATGATGAAGTCGTTGGTACGGCTCCCTTTCTCGTCTTCCATCCATGACTGGATCAGGAACGTAGCATCAGGATGGGTATTTCTTACCTGCATCATCGTCTGCGCTGCCGCGCCGGTGTAGATCAGCCGCGTTGCGCCTAACCCCACGCCGCCTGCGTACACGGCGGATGAACATAACGTGCCAGCCAGACAAATCCATGTGTTTACGCGCATTGTGCGTCTCCTGAAAGCTGAGTCAGACCCGGCCAGCAGACCGGGCCTGAAGATTACGAATAGGTCACGGTGTAGGTGGCGACCGCACTGGCATCACCCGCCGTGGCGTTGCCCAGTGGGGAGTAATATTTCGCGCTGAAGTTCAGGGTGTTCGCTCCCGCACGCAGGGGGATCGCTGCTGCCGGCTCACCCAGCCTGACGACGTTGCCCTGTTCGTCATAAAGACGGATAGCGACATGCTGCGCCGAGCCCGCGCCGCCGTTTACGCCCGCGGCCAGGCTATTCACATCGGTACTGTCCGGCGTACCGGTGAAGGTGATAGCCACGGTCGTTGCGGCAATGGGGTTATCTTCCGTGGACGCGGAGGTATCGGCGATTTCGCAATCTTCCAGCGTGATGGAGAAGGCTTTTGCGGTACTGGCTTCACTGCCTGCGGCAGCCAGCGTGGCGGTACGTACTTCACCCATGTCGACGTCGATATTGGCGCTACCGGCGCTGATGGCACAGGCGGAGGTCACCACTTTACCGCTGAAGTTAACCGTGCCGCCGCTGGTGGTGGCGGCCAGTGCTGAGCCCGCTGGCAGCAGGGCGGCAATGCTTAATGCCAGCAGAGAATGGCAAGTAAGGCGTGCTTTCATTTCATAGTTCCTTGGTTTTTTTATTACGAGATTTGCTCTGAAAGCGGCAGGTCTAACTGGTTAAAAAGACCAGCAAATCTGTCTTATTCCTGAGCCCGAGTTTCCTTATCGCTGAGCTTTTTAAGGCGCTCACGCGACGATAAGAAAGTTTCTCCAGTTCTGCGATGTAACGTATATCCAGTCCGTTCCTGAGTTCCTTTAATACCCTCCTTTCTCCAGGCGTCAGCGATAACGCCGCTGGCTGCTTTTGGGGCCGATAATGGCTATCGACCATTTTTGCTAGCTTTATCCGCCACTGATAAACCGTGTTCTGTAGCGAGATATAGGCATCAATATCTTCCCGGACCCATAACAGGGAATGGGCAGAGGTTGAGTACAGGCAGATAATCACCTCAGGATGCGTGGCTTTGATTTTTTTTAAATATTTCAGTGAGTCATACCCTGTATGGTATTTCTCTGCGCCGGATATAAATAAGATATCGATACGAATCGACGACAACGTCTTATCCAGTTCCTGATAACCTCCTTCGATGATAATGATGTGAAGGTCGTCGCGGATGCTGCGTAATAACGTTTTAATGCCGTTTCTTGCATAATGATCGCCGCCCATCAATGCAACAGTAATATGCTGTGTTATTTGGCTGTTGTTCGTCATGTTATTCCTCGATTTATAATAGTAATCAGGCGAATTATTTATAAGGTTATCGCCAGTATTCTCGAAGCAATGACGTATTGCATAGTGTAGGCCTACTATACGTCGGCCAATAAAGAGGTAATCTGAATTAATCTAAAATTGTATTAATTACTAAGATCGAGACCGGTTACGACGCTTCCCTCTGATTGGTCTTATTCCGCTTCGCTTTCTGTAAATTATGATAGCCGCTATTTTTAATGAAAATTTAGCTTTGATAAATGTTTTGTAAGGAGTTTGTCGTCTGGTGTCAGCGCGGGTGTGAAGTTGCTGACGGGGAATAACAATTTACGAATGTTATCATCGATAAAAACTGATAGAAAGGTGACTGAAAAGTATACAAAAACCATCGAAGTTATTGATATGAGTCAGGTTAAGAAAACTTAAGGCTTAAGGTTGCTGAATATTTCAGACACGCATGTCCGTGGCATACAATGTTTTTTTATGTAGAGATTTGTCAATGTCAAGAGGCGAGGAGTGCGCCAAAAGGAGAGGTTCTGATAAATGAGATGCTGCCGATAGTCAGATACTTCTGTGGAGCGGAAATTCACTTCACAAAACATCATAATGAGATTGATCGCGGATGAAACGGCTCTGCACGCCGCATTCTACAAGCGTTGAGTTCTTATGCAGGTTCAGTGAAGCTTAAGGGATGAAATATAAATTAAGATTTTTCGCCAACGGCGAAGATATACAGCATGCCGGTAATCAGTCACATTAATCCCGACGTGAATGTCATCCCATACATGCGGTGACTCAGGTTCAACATCTGTTAACCGGAGAATTCATACTGCCCCTATGCATAAGCATTACATAATAAATAATATCGTCGAATTTCATCCTGCGGCCAGCACGTTGCGTGATATCAACAATCCTGACCGTGTGGTTGTGTTAAATTCGCCAGCAGGCCGATGCCTGTTGTTATTAATCGACAGAGCGGGGTCGATTGTCACTCAGCAAGAGTTCCTTGATATTGTCTGGCAAAGCCGCGGCATGCTTGTCTCCTCCAATACCTATTACCAGAACATCTCCATCCTGCGCAAAGGGCTCAAAAAGATTGGTTTTGAAACTGACCCTATCGTTACCATTCCCCGGATTGGGCTGACGCTGGCAAGCGACACGCAAATAACCGTCAGAGAGTCTTCACCTGTCGCGCCTCAACCCGCAGAGGAACAATGTGTGGAGGCGCCAGCGATCGAGGAGGTCTCTGCACCCTCCGAGCCAGCAACGCCCGTTGCCAGAAAGCCCACGCACTGGCTGGCTGTCGTCATGGGGCTGTTGATCATCCTGGCCGGGGCAGGCGTGACGGGATATATGAGCGCCACAGAAAACCGGTTTGTTGAGGATTACCGTTTTGCGGCATCCGTCGGGGCCTGTCGCGTTTATCTTGCGAACGACATTCAGACCCACGCTGAACGCGCTTCCGCGCTGACCTATGTGGAACAATTCAAGGCTGAATGCGCGCAATATCCCTGGGTTTACATCAGCTGGTACGCTCTGCTTCCTCGTGCGTCGGTTATTCGCTGCGACCGGCCAATGAAAGAACCGAACCGCTGTATATCTGATTATTTCCTGAAGGATAGCTAGCATGACTCGTTTTCGGCAGATGCTGTATATCATCGTGACGGGCCTCGTCACGGCAGGCGTGCTGACGGGCTATTACCTGTGGCACCGAACTTACGTTCAGCCTTTTTCATGCCAGGCCAATCTGGTACAGCACCATCCGGATGAGACGCTGACGGTCTGGCTGAATTACACCTTCGACGGGAAATTCGGCACCCTGAGCATGAATGGCCGGGCAAAGAGCGATCCGGGTAAAACCATCGACAGGAAAATTTCCTTTCGGGTGGAGAGACAGGATCATCTCTATTTGCTGACGTCAGAAAAAAATATGACGTTCCCGGACGATAATGTCGACGACAGCTGGCTGGAAAAATATGAACCGCAATTTTTTGTCTATCCGGGCAAGAGTATTTATATGCGGATCAATGAACAACATAATGGTAACTATATCTTTACCTTAGGAACATTACCGACATATGTGTGTCGTGGTTCAAAAAAAGAATGATATAAACGAGAAAAACATTATATTTTCCTCCCGTCTCATTTATGCTTGATTTAAAATTTCAGGATTATCTTAGAAATATAAAGTGCGACAGATCATGTTGCGATAATGTAATTAATTTTAAATTTGGCAAGTAAATGAAAAGTGTATTTGACTCCTCCGATGGGGGGAAATCAGTACCGGAAAAGTGTCTGCATATTGGGTTGATATTATGGCCCCGTTATTCACTTCTGGCCGTCTCCGGGTTGCTGGAGGCGCTGCGTTATGCAGCGAAAGCTCAGGATAAATTAGCATTTAAAATCAGCCTGATAAGTGAATTTCCTGATATCCCGATTATCAGCAATGCGGGGATTAGCATGAGACCAGATTCCTCCCATGCGCCGCCGGACAGTTTTAACTACCTTGCTGTTATCGGCGGTGAATTGCAGTATCTGGACTTAGGGTATCAGGGGGATAAAGCGTATCTGGCACATGCCCACCATGCCGGGGTTCCGCTCATTGGCATTGGCACCGGCAGTTTTGTCCTCGCACAGGAAGGGCTGCTGAATGAACGACGAGCGTCCATCCATCCTTTCCACCTTGATGCATTTCGGCAGTCTTTCCCGCAGGTTTATGCTGAGCAAGGATATGATTTCATCGACGATGGCGATGTGCTGACCTGCCCGGGCGGTATTTCCACCCTGACGCTGGCAACTGAGCTTATCCGCGCCCATGCCGGGGATGATATCGCCAGCACCACCTGCCAGCGTTTGTCGCTCGTCCCGCATGAAATTGCCACCCCGCGTCCGGCCAATCTTGCGCTTATCCCTGACTCGCGGCTGCGCCGCGCCGTCATGCTGATAGAACAGTTCCTGACCCGGCCGCTTACCACCGCCGGGCTTGCGCGAGAAGTGGCATTGAGTGAACGCCAGCTCAACCGACTGTTCCACGCAGAATTCGGAAAAACGGCCCGCGAATTTATCCGTAGCGCCAGACTGCGCTATGCTTGCTGGCTGCTGAAGAACTCACAGCAGAGCGTGACGGATATTGCACAGCGGATGGGGTTCAGCGACTGCGCGCACTTTATTCGTCATTTTCAGACGGAGTATGGTTGTACGCCTGGGGTGTGGCGTACGTCGCAGAGCTGAATATCATTACATTGCTGCCCTGAAACTTTACTCAACCGGAATATCATCATGAAAATAGAAGCCGCACACCCCTCACAATTTGAACGCCTCGTCGCAGTCTGGGAGTCGTCCGTTCGCGCCACGCACCGCTTTTTGCAGGAAAGCGATATCGCGGCGCTGCGTCCGTTGTTGATTAACGCGTATTTGCCTAATCTCAGGGTTGTGATTGCCCGGGATGACGTGGGTATTATTCACGGCTTTTTGGGCGTGGATAAAAATCGCATTGAAATGCTGTTTGTGGATGATGCGAGCCGGGGGAAGGGTATCGGGAAAATGCTGCTGCAATATGCCATTGCAGAATTCGGCGTAAATGAAGTGGATGTGAACGAGCAGAATCCGCAGGGGGTGGCGTTTTATCGTTATATGGGGTTTGAGCAGGTCGGGCGCTCGGAGCTGGACGGGCAGGGGAATCCGTTTCCGCTGTTGCATATGAAGCTGAGCAGAAATACCGGGATTAGCGCTTAGCCTGCTTATCCCATTTTAATAAGCCGACAATATCTTTCTCACCTTCGGCCTCTTTCAGCAGGCGCTGCTTTTTTTCATATTCAATGTATTCTGAGCACGCCTTTTCATCAGCCGCTTTCTTGCTGATTTTTCCTGCGCCTTCTAAAACGTCCCGGTCGTTGAATTGCAGGAACTGATCGAGCTTGGTTTGCCAGTCTCGTAAAAATACCTGCTTGCGGCGTTTGGCCTGATCTTCGGCAAAATCGAGCCACATATTAACGACGCGATTAAGCTCGCTCACCTCATCCTGAGACAGATAATTTTTTGCGGTGGTGACATCGCTTTTACGGACTTCTTCGCCTTTATAGCTGGTCAGCCCCATATGCGGTTGAGTGGCGTCCGCACGTTGGTGAATCAACTCAGCAGCGGTGTGCCCAGTGCAGGCAAAATGCAGTTTATTCTGGATGGTCTGAAAGAATTGCGTGGTTTCTTTGAGCGACGGCTGATAGTCAGCGGCTAATGCGAAAATCTCCCTCACGCGAAGATAGACCCGGCGTTCGCTGGCACGTATATCGCGAATGCGTTCCAGCATTTCATCGAAATAGTCAGGGACGGCGGAAGATCCCACAGGCGGATTTTTCAGGCGCTCGTCGTCCATAACGAAGCCTTTAACCAGGTATTCTTGTAGCGTTTGGGTGGCCCACTGGCGGAACTGTGTACCTCGCGTGGATCGGACGCGATAGCCGATGGCGAGAATGACGGGCAGGCTATAGTGAAGTGTGTTGCGATTGACCTTGCGCTGACCTTCTTGCTGAACTTGTAAGTAAGCCTTACAAGTTGCTTTTTGTTCAAGCTCACCTTCTTCGTAAATAGCTTTAATATGCTGAGTAATAGCTTGAGGGGTGACCTGGTAAAGAGACGCAATGGCTGCTTGCGACAGCCAGAGTGTTTCATGTTCAAAGCGACATGTGATGCGAACCGTTCCATCATCACTGGCAAACATAACAAATTCGCCTGCCGGGGATTGGATTACGTCTTTATCTGCCATGTCGCCTCCACATCTAATGCACCAGGCAGGTAGTATGCCAGAAACAGCCGCTAAGCCAGGTGGTTTGTATTTGATTTTGCGAGGCGCTTTCCAGCATGTGGAATTTGGATCGCTGCAAGCGCGTCCTCTATCTCAATAAGCTTTGCTTTCGTCCGTTTATAATCATCCTGCAAACGCTGCTCCTGCTCGTTATACGCCACCAGAACGATGCATCCTTTCATGACCTTTACCGTGACCTGCTGTCCAGTATCAAACCCCGCCGCGCGCAGCCACTTGCCGGAAAGGATGATTTTTGGTGTAGATTTGTCGTAAACATTCGGGCGGTATCCCACAATTAACGAACGCTCGGTTCCGGATTGGTCGGTGTCTGGGGTAGAATGCGAATCAGCCATAATCAACTCCTTGATAGTTGGTGAGGTTAGACGCCCTTTAGTGCTCCAACACTGCTGGGCGTTGTCAGAATTCCGAATCCATGTGGTAGGTACCACGTGCGGATAAATTAACCGAAGTGGTACCTACCATGCAAGAGAAAAAGAAACCAAATTTTGACCGTACCAAAAGCACTATGAAGAACATCCGGTTCGAGGATGAGCTTTTGGAGCAGATTGAGAAGGCTGCGGGGAAGGGGAATTTTAGTAAGTGGGTTAAAGAGGCTTGTAAAGCACGATTGGAAACCTTTAAGTAATTGAAATTATATAAGTAAATTCTCAAATAATATCAATTACTGTATTTTTACACAGTATTTTATTGAAGTACTACTTCTGATCCGATATTGTCTTGCATTGTGGGGTTGTTGCTCTTGTGGGACTGATATCACATTAATTGATAAACGCTTGTAAATAAATCAATTTTGCTATCAATCAACGAGGTACGTCATGGAAGCAAATGTTTTTATAAAAATAGACTATAAAAAGGATAGACCAAACCCCAGCCAACTTTTTGAAGCTATGAGTTTGTACATTGCTGCGTATGAGCAGTTTGGACAAATTTTGGCTAAATCAATTGATGTAAAGCAGGAATTTAAATTTCATCTCGAAGATATACAAATATCTTCCATTAAAGCCAAGTTGATTCAGTCACCTGGCCTAGTACATGATTTTTTTATTAATAGAGTGGCTTCTGCTGGCTCAAAATTATTTGAGCAATTACTGGAAACTGATGAGACAGAGACAGAAGAACAAGTCGATCAATTAGCTGCAAACATTGAAGAAACATTAATTAATGATGGATTGGGCAATGAAATCGATTCACATATTGATCGAAAAGCGCTTTCTCATATGTTAGGAACAGTCTCAAAAGCTAATAATCTTATACTTAAGGATGAAATTGTCGAGTTTGGAGGTTCTTCTTATTCACAAAACATTAATACAAAGTGGCGATTCGCGGGAGACCTTTCAACTATGTTCTTAGGGTTGAAAGAAACCGTTGTCGCAAAAGATTATTTATATGTGAAAATCGCAATAAATGAAGGTAAGCAATTATGGACGTTTAAGAGTTCCAGAATGAATAAAACTTTTACTGCACGAATTCTTGTTAAGGATTGGATAAAGAATTATCAATCTGGTCTGATACCTCCTATTGGGCCTAAAGATACTTTATTGGCAGAGTTTACTTATGATCTTTATAAACCTTATGATAAACGAAAAACAGCAGAAGTAAGAAATGTGAAGATTATAAAGATCGAGGATATCGTTAGGGGTGGAAGCGATGAGCAATTCGAAATACCAGCTTAGTGCGTTACAGAAAAAAGGTTACGTATCAGATCTGAAAGCTGAGTATTTATATATTTGTGTGCCTTTTTTAATTCTTATTTTGGTTAAGATATATTTTGGTCCTTTACGTGACATAATATATACTTCTGATTGGAGTCTTGCTGCTTCAATAATTCTTGGGCAAAATGCAGCAAAAATCTCACGCTCTATTTCACAGGTCAAACAAAAAATCAATGATAGTAACTTTAGTTGGTATAGCGCCAAAAGATTTATTTTTGTAATTGTAGCCTTGTTTTTTTATTTTGGAATGATCTTCAAACCAAATATCTATATTGCTTGTTCCCAGATCTTTATATTCCTAATTGCCAGTTGGTTACATTTTTCAGATGGATTTACAATAAAGATGCTCGAGAGGCAAGTGAAAAATGAAGGAGCAAAATAGATTGATTTTGGCGGAAGATCACAGGAGTGTTAAACTCCATGTAATTATTTGATTTTATTCGATTTTATTTTGAGGGGAAAATAAATTATACACTTTGCTATACACAGTAGTGAGAGTGTAGATCACCCTAACAATCTCACATTGTTCGCAATACAATCAATAAACTTGCTAGGAACTTATTCAAAATCAATGGTTTATTCAATTTTATTATGAAGATTTTGAATCCATTTTATTTCTTGAAAGTATTTTCTGTTCAGCTTAGTGTAAAAATGAGGGTCTATATCTTTTGCATAAGCAATATAACCTGAAAGTTTGTTAAAATCTTCATCTTTTAATACTCCCTTTGATAAAAGAGAAAGATGTAATCTTATTTTATCTTTCATTGACCTATGTAATGTAACATGGAAATCATGACAAACTTTCAACCCGGTTACTACTATACTGCCACCCGAAGCACTACAGATCTTGAACTTTTTAATATTTATTTTAAAGTCGGGCCCAATTTCATTCATTGCGCTTTTAAAACAATTTAGAATTATTTTACTAGCCCCTTTCATATTTGTAGATACAATAATATCATCTGCATATCGTGTATAAGTGGCATTAAGTTTATCAATTGTGTTTAGTTTTCTCGTCAGTTTTTCATCAAGCTCTCTTGCGACAAAGTTTGCAATTATAGGTGACGTTGGAAATCCGATAGGGAGAGTACTATCTGATATGAAACAGATTGTTTTTATAAGTTGTAGTAACTCTTTGTCATACTCTGTTGTAAATTCAATGCGATCTCTATAACGAGTGAATGCATTTTCAAAATCACTAAATTTAATTGAAGGAAAAAAATCTTTGAGA
>NZ_JBLVXX010000059.1:0-22344 GCF_048283985.1 Enterobacter cloacae complex sp. 6730903
AGATCTACACCCGAGGTTAGTCGTCGGCAGCGTCAGATGTGTATAAGAGACAGATTTATTTGTTTGAATGATGCTGCGGGTCGCCAGACGCCTGTTTTTATTTAGTGGTGGGTGTTATTGATATATTTGATGAATGTCATGAGGGTTTTGTTAATAATGCAAGGCGTTACGGTTGTCATTATTCGGACATGCATCAGGAACGCTGCGGCGTTATTATCCGGTTTATTTTACAACTTGATGTTACATCAAGAAATATCACGAAACATTTTAAGTTTATATGACGAACCGTATTAGCACATATGGATGTTATTTCTCAGCCTGACTGCATACAGAAATCCCTGGTATACCCCAGGGATTTCTTTGTATATCACCTTGCAATAGTCTGAATGGCAGAAAAATAAATGTTCAGGCTGGCGTTACGGCAATACGTAATACCGCCAGCGCTTTTCGCGCTGCCTTCAGCACCTGCTCACACTGCTCAATGGTAAGCGTCAACGGTGGCTCAATGCGGATGGTTTTCGAGTTGTTGAGCGTTCCGGCCACCAGTACCCGCTGGCGGAACATCTCGCTCGCGAAGCTATAACCGGTTTCGTTATCAACGAACTCAATCGCCATCAGCATCCCTTTTCCGCGCGCATCCTGTACCAGATCCGGATATTCCCGGCCCAGCTGACGGAAACCGTCCAGCAGCATGTCGCCTTTCTGCTCCGCCTGCGCAGGCAGGTTTTGCTCCAGCAGCACGTTGATGGTCGCCAGCGCCGCCGCGCAGGCCAGCGGGTTACCGCCGAAGGTGGTGGTGTGCAGGAACGGGTTGTCGAACAGCACCGAGAACACCTCCTCAGTGGCGACCGTTGCGCCAATCGGCATCACGCCGCCGCCCAACGCTTTCGCCAGGCACAGAATATCCGGCTGAACGTTCTCGTGTTCGCAGGCGAACATCTTGCCGGTGCGCCCCATCCCGGTCTGCACTTCGTCGAAGATCAGCAGCGCGCCAAACTCATCGCACAGCTGACGCACGGCGGGCAGATAGCCCTGCGGCGGGAGGATCACGCCGCCTTCACCCTGAATCGGCTCCAGGATCACCGCCGCCACGTCGTCGCCGGTTTTACGGCATTCACTTAGCATGGTGCGCATGGCGTTGATATCGCCAAACGGCACGTGGCGGAAGCCCGGCAGCAGCGGCATAAACGGTTTGCGGAAGGTAGATTTAGCGGTCGCCGACAGTGCGCCCAGGGATTTGCCGTGGAACGCGCCGCTGGTGGCGATAAAGGTGAATTTCCCACGCGGCGACTGGTACGCTTTGGCGAGTTTAATCGCCGCTTCGACCGATTCCGTGCCGCTGTTGCTGAAGAAGCTGTATTTCAGCTTGCCGGGCGTTAAGGCTGCCAGCGTCTTCGCGAGCATGGCGCGAAGCGGGTCGAGCAGTTCCTGGCTATGGAGAGGTTGTTTCGCAAGTTGATTCTGTACGGCGGAAACCACAACTGGATTACGGTGCCCCACGTTGAAAATACCAAAACCACCCAGGCAATCAATAAACTCCTGTCCCTGGGTGTCGACAAGCGTATTCAGACTGCCCGCTTGCCACTCTACGGCTCCGTAATCCCCGCCGGCGGTAACAGATTTGCGATACTCCAGAAAACCAGGATTCACATGCTCTTTAAAGTAATCAATGACCTCACGGTTAAGTTGTTTCATCTCCTCATGATCAAGCGTTCGCTTCTCAATGAGATTCAGTGCGTGCGCGGTACAGGCAAGAGCCGAGGCGCTGGAAGGTAACCTGTTCAAAATATGCTCCCGGGGATCGCGTATCACATGATACTGAGTTAATTATTGCAGGGATTACGCCACCTCAGATGCCTTAACAAAAATCGGGATAAACGCCAGGTGAAATCAAATTTGCACAATATTTAATCATGCCATTGCGCGCCGCACGGGATAAGGGATAACGAGCCGGGGATGGGGGGTCGTCAATTGCACTACGCCAGGGCAGGGAATGCGCCTTAAGTGTGCGCCGGGGGATCATGCTTTGTAGGTAGTTTCGTCTCGAAAGTATTTTAAATCAATTAATTAGAAAAACGTACGAAAAGTGCGGTTTAACCGAGATTTGCGATCTCAATCATATTTAACAACTAAAGATAAATTTTTTATCGCCGAAAAAACATAAGCCACAAAATTAACATTCAAATAACCTGCAAGGGATGCTCACTATGTCCTCTCCTGACTATGTCACCCAGAATGAATATCCGCTGGACGATGACACCACGCTTATGTCGACCACCGACCTCCACAGCTACATGACCCACACTAACGACACCTTTGTGCAAGTGAGCGGCTTTACGCTCCAGGAGCTGCTCGGGCAGCCGCACAACATTGTGCGCCATCCGGATATGCCGAAAGCGGCTTTTGCCGACATGTGGTACACGCTGCAAAAGGGCGAACCCTGGAGCGGGATTGTCAAAAACCGACGTAAAAATGGCGATCACTATTGGGTACGCGCCAATGCGGTACCGATGGTGCGTAACGGCCAGATGACGGGCTATATGTCCATTCGTACCCGCGCCACCGAGGACGAGGTCGCCGCGGTGGAGCCGCTTTATAAGGCGCTCAACGAAGGACGCTGCAAAAAACGCATTCATAAAGGGCTGGTGGTGCGCAAAGGCTGGCTCGGTAAATTACCGGCGATGCCGCTGCGCTGGCGCGTGCGCAGCGTGATGGCGATACTTTTCGCGGTGTTGGCCATAACGCTGGTTGCCAGTGCCGCGGGCTGGGCTTCGCTGGTGGCGGCAGCCGTGGTGATGCTGCTTGGCACCCTGGTGTTTGAACAACAGATTGTCCGCCCGGTGGAAAACGTCGCACGGCAGGCGCTCAGGGTCGCTACCGGAGAGCGTAACAGCGTGCAGCATCTTAACCGCAGCGATGAACTGGGGCTGACGCTGCGGGCCGTCGGACAGCTGGGGCTGATGTGCCGCTGGCTGATCAACGACGTCTCCAGCCAGGTGGTGAGCGTGCGCGACGGCAGCGACAGGCTGGCGCAGGGTAATGAAGATCTCAACGACCGCACGCGCCAGACCGTGGCTAACGTGCAGCAGACCGTGGCAACAATGAATCAGATGGCGGCGTCGGTGCAGAGTAACTCTGAGACCGCAGCCGAAGTCGACAAGCTGTCGATGGCTGCCAGCAGCGCGGCCACGCAGGGGGGCACCGTGATGCAGACCGTGGTGAAAACCATGGATGACATTGCCGACAGTACCCAGCGCATTGGCTCTATTACCTCGCTTATCAATGACATCGCCTTCCAGACCAATATTCTGGCGCTGAACGCCGCGGTTGAGGCGGCACGCGCGGGCGAGCAGGGGAAAGGTTTTGCGGTGGTGGCGGGCGAAGTGCGTCATCTTGCCAGCCGCAGCGCGAACGCGGCTAACGATATTCGCAAGCTGATCGACGCCAGCGCCAGCAAAGTGCAGTCGGGCGCCGATCAGGTCCACGCCGCGGGACGTACCATGGATGATATTGTCGGGCAGGTGAAAAATGTCACGCAGCTCATCGCGCAGATCAGCCACGCCACCTCCGAACAGGCGACAGGCCTGACAGAGCTGACCCGTGCCGTGGCAGAGCTGGACAGCATTACGCAGAAAAATGCTGACCTGGTAGAAGAGAGCGCGCAGATTTCCGCGATGGTTAAGCACCGGGCCGGACGTCTTGAAGATGCGGTTACCGTGCTGCATTAAGAAATGCATTCTTCGATAAAGCCGTTTATTCCTCCGGGGTAAACGGCTTTTTTGTTTTACAGAATAAGTCATGTTGTTAATGAAATATTAATTAACTAAAAAAAAGCGCCCGGTTTTTTAATTGTTACGCCCCGAATTCATTGAGAGTGAAAAATAAAAAAACGATCAAAGTCATAAAGTTAGCGCTTTTCCTGTCGATAACAGCGATCGTCTGAGAAATAATCACATCGATGGGGTAAATATGTTCATACATGACGTAAAGATCGGCACGAAATTATTTCTGGCGTTTGGATTATTTATTGTCCTGATGGTCGTCAGCGCAAGCTTGTCTCTGATGAGCCTGAATCGGGCAAACAATGGAATGCAAACCATCCTTACCAGCGACTATCCAACGACGGTAAAAGCGAACCAGTTAATCGACAACTTCCAGGAATTTATCAGCACGCAGCAGCTCATGCTGCTGGACGAGCAGGGGACGTACACGGCGCAATCAGAGCAGCGTCTGAAGGCGATCAGCGAGCGCATCACCGCAATCCTGAGCGAGCTGGACAACGCTCTCAAGGATAAAAAATCCCAACAGGTGCTGGCGGATATCCACGGCGTACGCCAGCAATATCTTGACTCGCGCTACCGCATTTTGCAGGCCGTGCAGAATAACGACCGTGCGGGCGCGATAAACGAGATGATGACCAACACCCTGAACCTGCAACAGTCCTATAAAGCGAAAGTGCAGGCGCTGATTGCGATCCAGGACCATGAAATGCAGAGTGCGGGCGAACAGGTGGAAGGCGATTTCCACACCAATCGTCTGCTGCTGATCCTGATTACGCTTTTCAGCGTCGCGGCAGCCAGCCTGGCTGGCTGGTTCATTGTGCGATCCATTACCCGCCCGCTGAACGATGCGGTGAATTTTGCGGAGGCCATTGCCGATGGCGATCTCACCGGCAGCATTACCTCGCACGGTAAAGATGAAACCGGACTGCTACTCACCGCACTGATGGAGATGAAAACGCGCCTGCTGGAGATTGTGCAGCAGGTGCAAACCGGATCGGAAAACATCTCCAGCGCCGCCGCGCAGATTGTCGCGGGCAACCAGGATCTGGCTGCCCGCACGGAGGAGCAGGCCAGTTCCGTTGAACAGACGGCCACATCGATGGAGCAGATCACCGCCACGGTGAAGAACACCGCGTCCCACACCGGAGAAGCGACGAACCTGTCTGCCGATGCGGCTGCCGTAGTCAAAAACAACGGCGAGATGATGAAGCAGGTCACCAGTAAAATGCGCCTGATTAACGAAACATCGAACAGGATGTCCGACATTATCGACCTGATCGACGCCATTGCCTTCCAGACCAACATTCTGGCGCTGAACGCGGCGGTCGAAGCGGCGCGCGCGGGTGAGCATGGTCGCGGCTTTGCGGTGGTGGCGGGCGAGGTACGCCAGCTCGCGCAGAAAAGTGCAACATCCGCGAGTGAGATCCGCCAGCTGATCGAAAGCTCCACAAGCCAGACGCAGGACGGCATGAACCTTGTGGAGAAGGCCAGCGGGCTTATCAACGGCATGGTCGGCAACGTGGAGGAGATGGACGTAATCCTGCGTGAGATTCGCCAGGCCAGCCATGAACAGACGGAAGGCATCTCGCAGATCAACAGCGCGATTGGCCTGATAGACGCCACCACCCAGCAGAACTCCGCGCTGGTGGAGGAGTCCGTTGCGGCGGCGGCATCCCTTAATGAACAGGCGATGCACCTGAAAGAGCTGGTCCGTGTGTTCCGCGTGAGCGACGGCGCGCTGGCTTAATCCAGCTGGGAGATCTCCAGCGCCGCGCGGTCAATCACGCCGATAATCTGTTTCAACTGCGCGTCGCTGAGTTCTCCCTGATTAACCTTTAGATCCAGAACCGCTTTGAAGTTATCCAGCGCCCGCTTCATCTGCGGGTTTTTGCGCAGCTGAAACCCGACGGAGCGCGCCTTGATACGCGTCTGGATCTGCTCCAGCTGTTCCCGGTTGTCATCCAGCCATTGCTGTCCGGCGGCATTAATCGCAATCCGCTTCCGGCCGTTCTCTTCTTCGGTAATGGTGATAAGCGCCTGATCCTGCAAGTAATCCAGCGTCGGATAGATCACGCCAGGGCTTGGCGTGTAATGTCCCTGCGTCAGGTTTTCGATCTCTTTGATCAGTTCGTAACCATGGCTCGCGTTGCGGGTCAGGATATCCAGGATCACCAGCCGCAGATCGCCATGGCCAAAAAATCGTGGCCGGCGTCCGCCGCCGTCGTGTTCGTGTCGCATGTTTCTTCCTCAATTTGATATATCTAAACTATATCTAAGATATATTCAGATGCAATCTAAAAAATCTTGATTTCTGAGTTAATAGCAATCATTATCATTAAAAATTCATTCCGATATATCGTATTCACCTGAGAAGGGCATCATTATGGCATCTACCCGTTACCCTCAACGTGTCCGCAATGACCTGCGTTTTCGTGAGCTGAACGTGCTGCGCACTGAGCGAGTCAGCGCAGGATTTCAGCGCATTGTGCTAGGCGGCGAGGCGCTGGAGGGCTTTCGCTCTCGCGGCTTTGACGACCATACCAAAGTCTTTTTCCCGGCACCGGGCACCACTTTCGTGCCGCCTGTGGTGACCGATGAAGGCATCGACTGGGGCGACGGCGTGCGTCCGCAGGCGCGTGACTATACCCCGCTGTACGATGACGAAAAACATGAGCTGGCGCTCGATTTCTTCGTTCATGATGGCGGCATTGCCAGCAACTGGGCAGTAGAGGCGAAGGTGGGCGACAAGCTGACCATTGGCGGTCCACGCGGTTCGCTGGTGGTGCCGAAAGATTACGCCTGGCAGCTGTACGTGTGCGACGAGTCGGGCATGCCCGCGCTGCGCCGCCGTTTAGAAGGCATCGCAAAACTGCCTGTTCGCCCGGCGATCCACGCCATCGTCACCGTGGGCGATGCGGCGTACCAGGACTATCTGGCGTACCTGAGCGGGTTCAACATCACCTGGGTTATCGGCCACAACGAGCAGGCGGTGGCCGACCATCTTGCCGCGCTGGACGTGCCGGAAGAGGATTACTTTATCTGGCTGACCGGGGAGGGGAAGGTGGTGAAACGCCTGAGCCGTCAGTTTGAAACCGACGCAATTGACCCACAGCTGGTGCGTGCCAGCGCGTACTGGCACGCCAAATAATCAGGCAGCGGGATCCAGCTGCGCTTCGCTCACCTGATGTACGAGCGAGGCGCATACCTCTTTCAACGCTTTCTCCTGCTGGGCAAAGTAGGCTTCCATATTGCTGAGCGACGAGACGAGCAGCCAGGATTCTTCCTTCTCCAGCTCTGCCAGCTCGTTCACCAGGGTGTCGATTTGCTCACGCACCTGCGCCATCTTTTTGCGAATACGTTCCAGGTCGTTCAGCCTGTCGCTCGCCATCATCGGTTCGAATCCTTGTTGCAGACGGGCGACCAGCGAGCGAATGGCCTTCACGTCGCCGCGCTGTTTGGCCTGGTTGAGTTGTACCATCATCCTGTTGGCTTCCTCTTTTAAATCATCGGCAACCAGATCCGGGTGGCATAGCTTGCTCGCCTGACGCCAGAGCCGCTTCAGCTCGTTCCGATCCTCTTCAGAGAGATCCTTGCCTTTACGCAGGCGCACTTCGGCATCATGATGCTGTTCGCGATACTTCTTGTACTCTTCGTTGGCCTCATCGCGCGCCTGACGTGCTGGCTCTTCTTCACGCGTTAAACCGGTCTCCAGCTCCATCGCTTCGGCCAGCAGGTTGGCAATCAGATTACTTTGCTGCTGAAGATGCTTGCGCGCCTCTGCCGCCTGAACGGAATCCGCAGGCAGATCTCGCCAGCGCCCGGTGAGCGTTGACAGAACCTCTACGGCCTGCGCCATATAGCCCTGGCAGCGGCGGTAATCCTCTTCCCGACGACGCGTCTCCTCCTGCTGACGACGCAGGTTAAGCTCCGCCAGCGTTTTACGCAGGGCGAGGATCTGCTGCATCAACGGCCCGAGGCGGGAGAAATAGAGATCGTTGAACTCATCAAGCTGCTGTACCCGGGCGTTACGACGATCAATCAGATCGCGCAGACGCTCTTCCAGGGCTTTCAGCTCCAGCTTGCTGGCCGCCAGCTGCGGGTCACGCCACGGGGTAACGGCGCGCTGGCTTTGCAGCCAGGCGGTAATAGCGCGAAGGGCTGCGGTGTAATTTTTCTGCTCTAGCGCCGCGACGATGGACAGGAGATCATCGTCAAAGGCTTCCTCTTTGAGACGCTTCAGCTGGCTCCGGATGATGTCGTCATCTTCCAGCTCAATGGCATTTTTAATGATTTCTAGCCGTTTGATCGGTGTGCTCATGATGCCTTTCGCTCTGGCGCTTAAGTATTTGAGTTAAGGTTAGTTGTTGTAAAAGCTACAGGAAATAATACACACGGATGATGATCGGCGCGATGGGGGATTTCTTTAGTTTTTAGGGTTTGTGAAAGAGTGAGAGTTATTGAATCTTCCTTCTGGAACGGGGAGCGCGAGGTTAAATGTGACCATAGAGTTTACTTTTGAATGCGTGAGCCGAGAAACTCGAAAATTTGGGGTTCTGGAGGCGTGCAGCGGCAGCGGTACGCCGCAATAACTGCCAGAGAATGCTTAACAGCATTAAGCATGATTAAAATATCCCAAATGTATAAGAAGTGCGGAGAGCCGGAACCGGTTATCTTGCCGGTGTTGTTATCGGTCGGAACTAACAAGCCGTGACTAAAAGAGAGGATCTCTATACTACCTTCTCTATTTTGAACATCCACAGATCCCTTAATCGGGTGGCCGCCATCATCCTTAAGCCATAGATAAGCAGGAATAGCCATTTTTAAAACTCCATTTCCAATGAGGGTAAAACCTCATTAATGGCTAAAAACGGATCGCAGGTGATACAAATTGTGTTATAGGTTCGTGTTATTTAATTTCGTTACTTATTGATGTTGAAAATAAAATTAATAAATTGATCTTCAGCAGTACGCATTACCGTTATAGCTCTTATGTTGCCCTTTTTGCCTGGCAAAAAGGAAGAACGATGGCATGTATACCGATTTATCCACCCCGCGGGCTGGAGATATTGCGCGAACACATAAGGCTCGCGCGGGCGCGTCACGAAGTCCAGGATATGGCCGCCCCGCTTACGTATACGTGGTTTTATGAGCGAGTAAGAAACGGCGGGCCGTGGGATTACAAACAACAAAAACGGGCTTATGCTGACTTCGGGAATTTCCATTACGGCGCTGTGGGTTATGCAGCGTGCATCCCTGCAAAGATTTTGCTTATTGCTGCCGGCGCGGCGCAGTGGAAAGCCGGCACATCAAGACCCGAGTAGGGTAATTTCACGGGGACCCCGCCGTTTGGTGATGATCCGATTGACCAATTTTGGATAAGGCAAGGCATCGACTATGTTAAACAGCATCACTTTTAGGACGCTGCACTGGATCGCCACTATTCTTATGGCCCTGGCGGTCGCGGGGTACTGTTATTTTCAACATATACAGCGTTTAACTGTTAGTGATCGGCTATATCAAGTTCGCCAGCTCACGCCCCGCACCTGGTTATACATTACTGAGTATGACGGCTCGAACATGACCACCGGGGAAGTGTATCGTTATTTTTTAGCGAGTAAGATTGACGGCGATCCGCTGGTGGCTCTCGAAAAACAACATATCGCGCCCACGCTTACAGCGAATACCGCCCGCGCAAAAGTTGACGGCATAGGCAACAATATCTCATTTACTGTTTACGGCACCGTGTACAGCTTTACAACGTCCGCATTTTTTTATGATGCTGAGGGAATAGCGGCCGCGCCGTCAATTGACTTAACGGCCCGCGGCGAGAGCTGGGACAAGGGGAAATTTAGTCGATAGATAAATAACCCCTTGCGGTCGGGTCAATGATCCGATGAGCCGCGTGTAAGTTTTCACGGCGTACCCGTGCGATATTGGGAAACAGCTGCATCCACCGGGCAAAGGTCTGCCCCACATCAGCCAGGCGATTCAGCAGCGGATACGCGCTATCAGCGGCGCTCTGGCGCGTTCAGCCTTTTCGCACACTCAGAGCCACCCTTAAAACAGATCGTGCGCACAGCAGGGCGCTGGCGCGTCACAGCATGACCAAAAAAATCTTTCGCAGACCAAAATCGCTCTACACCGCACCCGCCTGCGGTTTTTGGATCATCAAATTTTTTCAGTTTTATTTTTCTACAAACCAGACTGCCAGACCTCGCCAGTGCTGGCGGCTTTGCGGAAAACCAGAACTGAAAAGATTGAAAAGAATTTCAGTGTTTTTCACTTTTATGGATCTGCGGAGGATCTAATGAAATTTGTAACTATCAGATAATTAATGATATTTAGGTTTTATGAGAAAAAAGATCAAAATTTAGGAGGCGAGAAGTTCAGGGAAAACCCGCACGGTGAGAGCTGGCGCGGGTTTGGGGGCAGGAAATCACTTAAAAAACTGAAACGTGTAGCAGTGCCTGTTTCATGCTGCATGTAATTTGTTAGGTATGACATGCAAAGTTTTTTCGCTATAGACAGTGGTGTTGCTGGGAATGTCTTTGTTCACAAATGACATAGCGCCGATTACAACGTTGTCACCGATGCGAATCTTATCTGCGATGATGTAGGAACCCGCGCCAATGCTGACATTGTTGCCAATAACAATGGATATCGGCTCTTTATGGACATTCGCACCGGTAATGCCAACCGTTATGTTCTGCCTGATACGCAAAGAGTGTCCGATGACAGCGGAGCCGTTTATCACTATCCCTTGATGGTGGGAAATCACCATTCCGGGTCCGATGTGTGCGCCCAACTGAATATCAGTTCCATATTTGAAAATGAGGTTTCTGTTTATCTTAGTAGCTCGTTTTTTCAGGAAGTTACTGTCTGAATGATGCCAGTATGAAGCAATGCGCCACCAGAAGTGGAAACGGCGATTAGGGCATTTGATAGCTTTATGCAGCACCCCGAACCACGAAAACTTCTTAGAACTCATCATTACTTCCTGGCGTAAGCATTCACGTAAATGATTTGCTCTGGCTTGTTTATCCATTACTTATCTTTCCCTTTCATTTGTCGCGGGAATTTAAAGTCAAAAGTCTATGGAAAGCAACTTTTTGGCCTATTAGTCATGTGTAAAGGGCTTTATCAAAACCTTGATGAGCGGGAGACTCTCTTACTTTCGTGCGACACTCATGTATTGAGTAACAAAAAAGCCACTCAATCGAGTGGCTTAACTGGATGATTCTAAAGCTAAAATTTGGTGGCCCCTGCTGGACTTGAACCAGCGACCAAGCGATTATGAGTCCCAATCTTAACGCTTATAAAACAATAATTTACTTTATTTTCAACGGGTTGAGGTTAAGAATAGTAAACAATATTGTCGTATACTAAATAGATCTGCTGCCATTTTGCTGCCATCATTTTTGAAATTTTCCTCATTTTTAATATTAACAAAATGAACCTTGTTAGTTTACAGTACGGTTTGCAATGTCTTCTAGAGCTTTGGACATGAGTTTTTCCTTAGCAAAAATAAATCTCATTTCTAGCTCTATTTTTTTATTGTCTGCTGCTGATTTCTTTCTAATGCAATCATAATCAATGTTAATTTTTTCAAATCTGTCTTCATATTCCTTTTTCGTTTTGTTAATTTCGCATTCTTTTTCAATGGAGTCCTTCTCAAGTGATAAGGATTTTAACTTACTATCGAGCTCGTTTTTTTGCTCTTTATAGCTGGATATAAGTTTAGGGGCTATAAGAGAAATGCTGCTTTTTAATTTTTTAATGTCATTGTTGTTAAGTTCTCTTAGTTCCGCAGATTCTGAGGTTTTAATAAAGCAATTAGTTAATGATTGTATTTCCCAGCTCTTTTCATAACATTGGGAATAAGCCAAGTTTATGAATTGAGATAGTAAATGCACTCTCAATTCAGAATATTGTTTGGAATACTTTCCTTGCATGGCTCGGAGATTTGTTTTGGCTTGCGCAGCATCATCTTTTGCCTTGTTAATCTCACTGGATAATGATTCTAGTTCACTAGCTCTTTCTTCCAATTTTTTATTTATAGCTGCTATCTGTTTGTCTTTTTTCTCTATTTCCAAAGTTTTTTTTGCGATTTCCTCATCTAACAGAGACTTTTGATAAACAGGTAACACTGTGTAAAAATAACCAAAAACGGCTAATATTAAAACGCCTAGTTGTGATAAATTAGCTATTCTTGCGAACCATGTGTCAATTTTAGACATGTATTTTAGCCTCCTCATCTAAAGATTCTAATTTTTTTAAATCAGATAATGGGTTTAGCGAAACAGCTTCGAACAAATGTTCTGGAGCTAAATGTGAATAGCGCATAGTAACTTTTATATCTGTATGCCCTAAAATTCGCTGAAGTACAAGAATATTACCCCCTTTCATCATAAAATGGCTTGCAAAAGTATGTCTTAGTACATGTGATAGCTGCCCATCAGGTAGTTCAATCCCCGCACGTTTAATGGCTCCTCGAAATGCAGAATAGCATCTAGTAAAAATCGGTTTTGACGTTCTTACTTTTGGGAGAATATCGTAAAGTTCATCACTGATTGGAACAGCGCGGTTTTTCTTGCCCTTGGTTTTAATATAAGTGATTTTGCCGGGGCTGATTTGCTTACCTGTAAGTGACTCCGCCTCGCCCCATCGTGCGCCGGTTGCAAGGCATATTTTGACGATGGTTACTAAATCTACCGCTTTACTTTTCTCACACTCTTCCAGCAGTTGCTTGACTTCTTCGACTGTTAGCCAGGCCAGCTCTGCCTCATCAATTTTAAATTCCCGGACGTTTTCAAGCGGATTGGGCGCACTCCAGTCATCCAGCCTTTTCAGTTCGTTGAACATGGCACGGAAATACGCCAGCTCAAGATTAACGGTGCGGGGTGTCACTGCTTTTACCCGATCAGAACGTGTAATTTTCCCGCTTAAACGTTGTTCACGGTAGGTTGCAAAAAGCTTGGCGTTAAATTCAGTTGCAAGAGGGTTGCCCATGGCGAAACAGGCAAACTCCATCGCCCCCTTACGCTTGAGGCCATCAGAGAGTGTAACTCCATGAGCATTGAACCAAGTTTCAACAAGGTCTGTAACCCGTCGCTTATCTGCTTTCTCTCCTAACCAAGGCTTATCCTGTGCTTGATCCTTAATGTGGCGTTCAAAGGCCATAGCTTCCCCTTTGGTGGCGAATTGGCGACGAATACGCCGCCCATCTCTACCGTTGGGGAAGACCTGAGCCTGCCACTTTCCATTGCTTAATTTGCTTACTGCCATTCTGCAGGCCTATTGAGATATAGAATTATTATCACGCATTAAGGTTTGCCAGTGTTCTTCACTGAGGATCTTGAGCGGAACTCCTTTATTGTCACGATAATCAATTGCCTGTTCTATCTTCCTTCCGAAGCTTTGAAATTTCCAATCCTTAGAGCTGAGGGCGCCAATAATTAGATAGTCCAAATCTTGAGTAACACGATCAACAATTTGGCAGCCAAGCTTTAAAAGGTCACTTTCACATTGTCTACGGGAGCCACATAGAAACTTACCAGTGAGACAGACTTTACTATTTGTAGAGTTAAACTCATCAATTAGGTCAACAGGCGATGTTGTGGAATACCCATCTACAATACCCTCAGAAATATTTGAGCCAGTGAAAGCAGTAATTTCTTGTAATAATTTGGTGCGTTCTTCATCTGTTATCACTCCATCACTCAGGATTGATTGAACCAGTTCGTAAAGATGTTTACCGGGATAGTTGCTTTTTAAAGCTGCATTTGTCGATAAGAACCAATTTAAATAGCGGATTTCTTCATCGCTTAAATGATAGTCGGAAGCAAGCCCCTTACAGAGACCTTCTAACAAGTGCTTGTCAGAATCTGCGGAGTAAAGGTCTATGTTAGGAGTGTCCATCAATCCGCGCTGCATTTCATGGAGCAGGTCTTTCAGCTCATCCAGTTCAGCCTTTTCAACCACACCATCAGAAAGAATTTCACTGATCTTTTCTCTAATGCAATTTACGAAATAGTTTTGAGAAAGAACGTCTGATTCCATGAGCCATGTATCTAGGAATATCATTTCTTTTTCGCTTAAATTTCCATCACAGGTCATTCCCTCAATCACGTTGATTAAGTTAGCAATGGCTTTATCTCTATTTTGTGTGTAGTTGAAAGCGCTAAATTGAGTCATACCAATATTCCTTATTCAGTAAACGTTATTTTGCTAATCACTCTGCCGTTGGTCTTAATATCCGATGGTGTGCATTCAAAGGATGCGGGGCCGTTCTCAACGCGTAAGCGTCCGCCAGGAAGACGATAAACTTGTCTGATACTCATAAAGCCATCGATTTCAATCAACCAGACTCCATCGTTGATTTCTCCCCTGAACTCGTCCACTAGATAGAAGGAATTTTCAAACTTCACAATGAATGGTGACGATGCGTCTTGAGGGATGAGGCGAGAATCGTAACGAACTTGCTCAGTAGAGGAGATAATCCCATTTGAGATTTCTTTTAATTGCAAAGGCAATCCGCTATCACTGTCCGCTTTTGTCATGGGGGAGCCTTGCCCGGTGGTAAGCCAAAGCATAGATGCACCCGTATCAAGATGGCATGCAATTAGCCAGTCATGAGGAAAAGTATCACGCATCCAGCGGTTTGCCATTGTGCTCTGAGATACCCCGAGGTGATCGCACAATGCCTGTCTGGTACTGAATCCATAGGCTTTAAGGATGCGGGTTATCGCCTCCTTTCCACCACTTTGTGATGGGAAGTTGTATTTTGAGATCGCTTGTGGGGTCTCTTTTGTGTTTGACATATTTGAAATGCGATCCTATCATCGGTTTTGTGGTGTTCGGAATGATTGCGAATAGTTCCGAATAGTGAAGTTTTAAACACAAACTGAGGAATAGTGCATCATGAAAAGTAATTTTTCAATGCGCCCCAGCATCAATCTCGTGGTATCTGAGCCATTCATCACACTGGATGAGTTTTGTCGGCGTACTGGTTACAAACCTAGTTATGCCCGTCAAATGATCCGGGAGAACCGCCTGCCCATCAGGAAAAAAGCCGGAGTAAACAGCCTTATCGAAATCAACATGTTCGCATTGACGATGGAAGCGGCCCAAGGCTGCGAAGTCACAATGCAAGCCTGATAGTTCCATTTTGGGATAAGAAAGGATTTAGAACATGTTTGATTATCGCGTTTCCAAACATCCTCACTTTGATGAAGCCTGCCGCGCTTTCGCACAGCGTCACAATATGGCGAAGCTGGCAGACCGCGCAGGCATGAATGTCCAGACGCTGCGCAACAAACTGAACCCGGAGCAACCGCATCAACTTACGGCGCCAGAAATTTGGATGCTTACCGATATTACAGAGGATTCAACACTCGTTGACGGTTTCCTGGCTCAAATCCATTGCCTGCCATGTGTGCCGCTGAACGAAGTAGCCAGTGAGAAAATGCCTCATTACGTTTTGAATGCTACAGCAGAGATCGGTCGCGTTGCAGCAAGCGCTGTTTCTGGCGAACACCAGACAACAACGGAACGCCGCCAGGTTATCGAAAGCATCAATTCTGTTACTCGTTTGATGGCACTAACAGCTGTTTCCCTGCACGCGCGCCTACAGTACAACCCGGCAATGGCAAGTGCTGTTGATACTGTGACGGGCCTCAGCGCTTCGTTTGGTCTGATCTGAGGTGCTTATGCTGAATAAAGAACCTTCATTCGCTTCGCTGCTGGTAAAGCAAAGCCCGGCAATGCACTACAGCCATGGCTGGATTATCGGGAAAGATGGCAAGCGCTGGCACCCGTCCCGCTCTCAGGAAGAACTACTGGCAGGGCTGACCACTACCAAACAGGTGAAACCATGGCTATTGAAGGTACTTCTGCGACTGTTCCACTAAGCCCGGGTCAACGGCTTGAAGGACTGAACCATATAGCTGAATTAAGGGCGAGTGTGTTTGGTCTGAATATTGAGCCAGAGCTTGAAAGGTTCATTAAAGATATGCGTGACCGTCGCGATATAAACCATAAACAAAATGAGCGCGCACTGGCTGCCATATTCTTTATGGCAAAAATTCCGGCAGAACGTCACGGCGTCAATATTAGTGATCTGACTACTGACGAAAAGCGGGAACTGGTTAAAGCAATGAATCATTTTCGTGCAGTGGTGAGCTTATTTCCCAAGCGGCTAACCATGCCGAATTAACCCACAACAGAAATTAATGGCGTAAACCCGCCGGGCATTCTTTTGCCCAAATTCAGGAGAGAGAACAATGCAGAAAGAATTACGAAAAATGTTTGTAGCCGAAACCGATTCGCTTATGGCTGTGATCGATATTGCCAAACGTGAGGAGCGCAAAGGCCGCGCGCTCGCAGTTTCAATCCGCCTTGAGGCGCTGGCAACCCACATCACCAACAAAGGGTTAAACGGTGTTGAAGCAGCTGAACTTCTGCGCTGCGAAGCAACCCGCTACGAAAACGAATCTCAGGAGCTCCACTAATGGCTGACTCTATGGACCTCGTACAACAGCGCGTTGAAGAAGAACGCCAGCGCCACATCCACACTGCCCGCAACAGAGCGCCGGGCGTTTCCCGTGTGCTTTGCATCGAATGCGATGCGCCGATCCCTCCAGCTCGCCGCCGCGCTATTCCGGGCGTGCAGTGCTGTGTGACCTGTCAGGAAATCGCAGAGCTTAAAGGCAAGCACTACAACGGAGGCGTTGTATGAGCACTATCCTGAAATGGGCGGGAAACAAAACCGCCATCATGTCCGAACTCAAAAAGCACCTCCCAGATGGCCCTCGACTGGTTGAACCTTTCGCAGGTTCCTGCGCTGTGATGATGGCAACAGACTATCCTCATTATCTTGTCGCAGATATCAATCCAGATTTAATCAATCTGTATCGTACTATTGCAGAAGACACAGAAAACTTTATTAATCTTGCTAAGGCGGTTTTTGAAAGTTTTATTGTCGCTGAAAATTATTATCGTGTGCGTGAAGCTTTTAACCACGATCCGCAATTAGACCGACTGCACCGTGCCGTTTATTTTCTTTATCTAAACCGCCATTGTTATCGTGGGTTATGCCGCTACAACCTAAGCGGTGTATTCAACGTCCCTTTCGGTAATTATAAAAAGCCGTATTTCCCTGAGAGTGAAATCCGCGCATTTGCTGAGAAAGCGAAGCGAGCCACCTTTGTTTGCGCTAACTACGAAGAAACGTTGTCTTTGTTGCAGACGGGCGATGTGATTTATTGCGACCCTCCTTATGACGGGACTTTTAGTAATTACCACACTGCCGGTTTTACAGAGGACGATCAGTATCGCCTGGCATCTATTCTTGAACGCCGCTCGTCAGAAGGCCATCCGGTCATCGTTTCAAACAGTGACACCACACTTACTCGCTCCCTTTATCGGAATTTCACCCATCACCGCCTTACCGCAAACCGCAGTATGGGCGTTGCGGCTGGTGAAGGTAAGTCTGCCGTGGAAATCATTGCTACCTCAAAATCGTGTCACTGGCTTGGATTTGATCCTGCAACCGGTCCTGACTGCAGCGTGAAGTATGAGGTGCAGGCGTGAGGGCGTGGGCTTATTACAACGAGATAGATCCCTTCGCAGCTGAGCAGTTGCGTGTCCATATGGCCGCCGGTCGCATTATGCCGGGGGTAGTTGATGAAAGGAGTATTGAAGATGTCAGACCCGACGATTTACGAGGCTTTACTCAGGTCAATTTCTTCGCAGGGATTGGTGTTTGGTCATATGCCCTGCGCCGTGCTGGCTGGCCGGACGAGCGACCAGCATGGACAGGCTCCTGCCCATGCCAACCTTTCAGCGCGGCAGGCAAAGGAAAAGGGTTTGATGACGAGCGGCACTTATGGCCCTCCATGCATTGGCTGGTCGGGCAGCGCCGCCCTGTCGTCGTCTTTGGCGAACAATCTGCAAGCTCTGACGCGAATGACTGGATCGACCTTGTACAAGCTGACGTGGAAGCGTTGGGCTATGCCTTCGGGGCGTGCGCGTTTCCGGCTGCGAGCGTCGGTGCGCCGAATATCAGAGACCGAGCTTATTGGGTGGCCCACACCAACAGCGAATGCCTGGAAACATCCGAGCAATTCGGGACGTCAGGGTGGGTTAAACCTGCAGACAGCGGCGCAGCTTTCGGGCTGGACTACTCCGAGCGCGAGCGACAGCAGGCGGGGAGGGCAGGGGATTACCGCGGGAATGTCCGGCAGCAGCCTTGCGCAGCTGGTCAAGATGGCTGGTTGGCCCACGACAACGGCGAGCGATCACAAGGGGGGATATCCTGGGGGGCGGATTCGCAATGTGAAAATCTCGATAGACCGTCTGGACGTAGTAGCACAGATAGCAGGCCCGGTCCGGTTAACGGTTTCTGGAGAGATGCTGACTGGCTGTTGTGCAGAGATGGAAAGTGGCGGCCAGTTAAACCCAGCCTTAAGCCTCTGGTTAATGGGGCTGCCTCCAGAGTGGGACGAATTCGAACTTACGGAAATGCCCTAAACGCTGAGGCCGCAACGGCGTTTGTCCGTGCTTACTTGATGGGGTGTCAGAATGTCTGACACCGTTTTCCAATACGCATGGAATGTTCCGCGTCCTGCAATCGGCGGTTTTAAGCAAGCCGATGCGGCGCCGGGGATCATGTATCTGACGCCGGACGGCAATCGCAAGCGTTTGTCGATTGCCGAACTGGCAGAAACGGATGAAGCACCAGACCGGGGCCGGGCGGTTCGTCGTCGCCTGGCTTCGCTGCCTCATTTTGTCCGTCGTATGTATGCTCAAAAACTTGAACAGGTAGACCGTAAAGGCAAACAAGCGACTGATGCCTGGCTAATCAATACCTTTGAGCGATTCGTTCTGAGTCGTATAGATCAGGTCAACGAGCAGTATCTGCCGCAGGGGGTTATGCCTGCGGCTTTGTTGCCTCTGCGTGAACAATTCTGGCGCCTGCTTTGGGCTGGAAAAAAAGAGCTGAAACGGCTGGCGCATAACCTTGCTGATCTGTTGGGTAGCGAGTTTAACCGCGAGTTTGATTTCCAGATGGCCCGCACTTCCGATCCCCATTTCGCCACCCTGTCAGGTTATGGCCGCATGGGGTTTCTTGCCAATCACCTCAAAACACCGGTCCCGTGCTGGACGGACTACTGCAAAGAAGAACTGGAGGCGGAAGACGCACTGAAAGCAGTGGCCCGCCTGCAGTCTCCGCAGTGGTGGCTTAATCGTCTGCGTCGTATGCACGCTCGCTGGCGTGAACATCTGATGGTTGCGGCTGGATACGTACACAAGAAATCAGCACCGTACTGCAGTGATCCATGCCTGCAGGAGTGGACGGCTCAAAAGAAAGCCAACCGCGAATTTCTGAAAGCGATGGAGCTGGAAGATGAGGACACCGGAGAACGTGTATCGCTGATTGATAAAGTGGCCGGCAGCGTTGCCAACCCAGCTAACCGTCGTCGTGAGCTGATGGCGCGCATGCGTGGTTTCGAAGATTTAGCGGATGAGGCCGGGCTGGCCGGGGCGTTCTTCACGCTTACCGCTCCATCCAAATATCACTCAATGCAGTACGACGGGCGCCGGAACAACAAATACAGCGGCGCGTCACCGCGTGAAACGCAGAAATATCTTTGCAAAGTATGGGCGCGCACGCGTGCGGCCTGGCTGCGCAATGGCATTCGCGTGTTTGGCTTTCGCGTTGTTGAGCCTCACCACGACGAAACCCCGCACTGGCACCTCCTGCTTTTCATGCGCCCGGAGCATATCGAACCGGCAACAGCAATCTTTCGTAAGCACGCCATGCGTGAGGATGGGAATGAGCCTGGCGCCGCTGAAAACCGCTTCGAAATGAAACCCATCGAGAAAGAGAAGGGCAGCGCAACGGGCTATATCGCCAAATACATTTCAAAAAATATTGATGGCTATCAGCTTGATGATGATCTGGATGATGAAACCGGCAAGCCTCTGAAAGAAATGGCCCGCCGCGTAAGTGCCTGGGCGTCTCGTTGGGCGATCCGTCAGTTCCAGCAAATAGGCGGCGCACCGGTAACTGTGTGGCGTGAATTACGTCGCCTCGGTGATCGTGAGCTGGTCCTGCACCCCGAAATTGAGCCAGTGCGTCAGGCTGCCGACAGCAGCGCGTGGGATTTGTACGTGAGTGCGCAGGGGGGGCCGCTGGTTCCCCGTGATCTCCTGCGCGTGCGCCTCAGCTATGAAGTCACTGAAAACGGCAACCTCTACGGGGATGACGTCTCCAAAATTTCCGGCGTTTATTCCCCGATCCGTGGGCCGGAATCGCTGATTCATACGCGCACTACCAAATACAAAATCGTGCCGAAACGTCAGGCCGACGGCGTTTCAGGTTTTGACCTTGATTTTTCAGGCGGCCCCGCCGCCCCTCGGAGTTCTGTCAATAACTGTACGCGGGAGCCGCGGGAGGTTGAAAAACGCGCCGATCTTGGCGGCACGGTCATTAATGACTGTGCCAGCTGGGCGGATATTGGCTCTTTATCCCGGAAAGAAAAACGGGTGATAGCGCAGCGGCTGAGCGACGCGGCAAGGGTAACTAACAAGCGCGTCAAAGTGAGGCCAAAAGCCAGCCCTATGACGGAGCAGGAAAAGCAAATTAGTGAGCTGCTGTCTCTGCGTGGTGTGGATGCCAGTGCCGGAATGGTCCGTTCGTTGATTTCTGGCGCGGTGGTTGCCTTTGGCGATCAGGTGTTAACGGTTGAAGAAGGGCGCCTTACTGTCCGAAACCGTACTGCGGCAGGTGTTCAACGTCTGCCGTCCCAGATTGTGGAGATTAAACAGCAGGCGGATGACCTTTTGAACCGAATGAAGCGTGCATTTTCAGCGCGTGAATAGCCCGTGATCAACATGGTCAGGTCTGACGGTGTGGTACCGCGTTCCGGCATTCACCGTCAGAAATGACAGTGCTGGCCATTCATCGAGTAACGTCATTTTTGACTGTGCTGCAGGTGAAGTAAAACAAAATCAGGAGTTGAGGAAAACATACATGACCTATCTGGGAAGCAAGGCCGCAAGCGGTGTTTTTCAAAAGATTATTGCGGAAATGCCGCCGCATGATACCTACATTGAGACGCACCTGGGCAGTGGCGCTGTCATGTTGCGTAAGCCACCGACCCGCCGCAATTGGGGTATTGATATTGATCTCCTGACGGTTGAGGCGTTCTGCCAGGGCAATGCTGATTTCCTTGATGCCGTGGGCGATAGCCTTTTTATCGATGTTGTCGATGCGGTGCAGTTTTTAAGGGACTTCGATTTTTCCTCCGCCGGTCGTGTGCTGGTTTACGCAGACCCTCCCTATCTGCATGAAACGCGCACCAGTGCCGCGCGTTATCGCAATGAATATACCGTTGCCGATCATGAGCGGCTGCTGGCCTGCCTTAAAAGCCTGCCAAAAAAATGCCAGTGTGATTTTGTCCGGCTACCCATCAGCGCTTTATGACGAACTGTTAACGGGCTGGCGTCAGAAAGAATTTCAGGCCATGACGCGCGGCGGTGTGCGCACAGAGAAAATCTGGATGAATTACCCGGAAGGGCGAGCCTACTCGCACACCTTTGCGGGTAAGGATTACAACGACAGGGAGCGCATTAAACGCAAGGCGAAGCGCTGGCGCGAAAAGTTCGCAGCTCTGGCCCATGCTGAGCGACTGGCAATAATGACGGCGCTGAGTGAAGTTAATGATTAACCTCAGTAAACAGACTCATCTGATTGATTGTTAAAAAATATTTTACAACCTCAAAATCCTCATATACTGTATATATAAACAGTGTATATGCATACAGTTGTCGGTATCTCTTCCTGGGGATGCTGGCTGGTTTATCCCGTAGTGAGGATAGGAGGGAAAATGCAGGACTATCTTTTGGAGTCGTTGAAACTCCAGCGTATTGATTTCTTTATCAAGCTTGTAGCGGCTAGTGAGTGTAGCGAAGAAGAGAAACGCCTTGCGATCCAGTGGGTGTCGGAACTAACGGACGAGCTGATGGCGAAAATTCGTAACCATGATTACGGCCAGGCAATGGACGTTATCAACTAAAGGGGGCTTTATGCGCATTGAAATAATGATCGATAAAGAGCAGAAGATAAGCCAGGCAACACTGGAAGCCCTTGAATCTGAGCTTTACAGAAATTTGCGCCCTCTTTATCCAAAAACGGCAATCCGCATACGTAAGGGAAGCGCTAACGGCCTGGAGTTGAGCGGCTTAAAACTGGACGAAGACAAAAAGCAGGTGATGGAAATTATGCAGCAGGTTTGGGAAGACGACAGCTGGTTGCATTAAGAAACGTTGCTGGCGTCAGGATTTTATTCTGATGTCAGCAAGGTTGAACAACGAGAGTAACGAGGCGTTAGGCAATAAATTTTGAAATCTAAAGCGGTCCTCTATTCTTAGAGTTGAAGAATATTTTTAATTCTCATAACGGATTCTTCGAAAGTATTGGCTATGTGATATATGTTTTTTTTGTTGATTCGATTAATCCATGATTCGGTTGCTTCTTTATCTCTATCAATTATATAAA
>NZ_JBLVXX010000005.1:0-155624 GCF_048283985.1 Enterobacter cloacae complex sp. 6730903
CTCGTGGGCTCGGAGATGTGTATAAGAGACAGTCTTTAGAGAGCTCTTCATTTTTATCATCAGGGGAATTAATGCCAGAGCCACATAGAGCATTATTTTTATGTATCAAACAGAAATAAATGCTCTCACCTAGAGTTCCATCTATGAGTTTCGCCATACTGTTCACAGCCATAAAACCAGATGCATTTTTACTTTTTACCTGCACTAGGGATAGATGATTTATCTTTCCATTTTTTACATAAGCTGTGTCTGGTATTAGTTTCCATATCTTATTCTTATAATCATAAACAATTTTATTATCAGTACTACTAACACTAATTCCTTTAGTGTTTACTTGCTGTGTATCATATCCCGCTTCAAATGCCTCACCAGAATATAAACAACTCCACTCTGATATTGGCGATTTTTTTTTAAAGTACTCATCCTCTGACAATGTAGGGAATTTGTAATCCCTGAAATGCACATTACATGCATCAAAACTGGATGACGAAGAGATTTCTGCGTTAGAATCTGAAGTCAATGCTCTGGTTACTGAAGTATTTTCAACTTTAGCTTCAGGAGCAGAGGCCATAGCGAAGGAACTAATACTGAGAAAAACCACTATATATAACAATTTCATATAATTTACGTCCTATGATTATATCCTTCTGGAAAGTCCAAAACAAAACTTCCAGAAGCATTCGGGAATGTATTTTCAGTTAGAATAGCAATGGCAACTCCGTAGGCACAGCATCTTGAATCGAATCCATTTAGTGAGCGATGGTAAAGTGAACCGATCCTTCCAGGTAAATTAACTGCGGCACTTGCTTTCCAAAAACTAGGACTTCGGTAGTAATACTTAATTCCTAGATTTGAATTAACAGAAACCCTCTCTAAAACATGCTCCTCATCGGCATATTTAGCCATCTTATTTTTTACCCAATAAAACCCAGCGCTATCTGCAGCTAATGTACCTTGTGAATCACTAACCTCGCTCCTTAGTCCTATAAACTCTGTTGGAAGCGTAGGGAAGTGGCGATCTTGCAATGTCGCATTAGATCTATTCGCAGGTGGTTGTGCTGCAATTAATGCATATGCGTCAACCAAACTTCGTTTTAATTGATCCTGAACTACCTTGCCAATATATTTAAAATAATTTAGATAGTTTTCTGGATTAGTTAATTGCAAAAAACCGCGTCCGTACCACGGGGCGTACCAGAGGTTACTGCCATTTCCTTCATGAAGGGTACTTAACCAGCCTGTTTCTTGTATTGCATTACCTAAAAAGCAAGAAATCCTAAAGGGCGTATTAATACAATACTTTCTCATCGAGGAATTTAAATTTGAAATCTGGTTACTTAAAATTGAGCCCGGCGTTCTTAAATTCGTATTAATTGCCTCCCAAACAAACCGATCTCTGCCAGATTGCCGCAGTGCATGGCTAGGTACTATTTGTTTCATTTCACAGAAACTTAACCATCCACAGTTTCTAAAATGTTTAATGAATGTTTTTGGCTCAAAATGCCACAGCCTTCCATTACTCAATGCTCCGGAATCAAAGCACAACGCTTCTGCATAAGCCTTAAATTTTGCATAATCTCCTTCCGTCATCGGAGCACGCTTGTCATTCCCCGTTTTCAGCCATGAAAAACGGGTATCGAACGTACTTTTTTCCCATTCGAACGGGAAATGACAGATTAACTTTCCACACTGATTATTGTACTCACCGTCCTCCTGCAGTTTCCTGATTATGGCTGAGCTACACTGACTATTACTGTCAGTATCGTCATCAACCAGCTGCCAGCCCGTCCAGTGAGGAAAATCAGCGTCACTGAATTTTTTAATATTCGGATCAGCGAGATTGACCACCCCTTTGCCACCCGGATAACTGACCGTCATCCATAATGGCGCATCTGCCGGTACCAGCGTTTCATGCTCCGTATTGATCACCCGGCCAAAACGAAGCAGCTCAAACCCGGCGCTGGGGCTTTCCTTATAATTCCGCATCGCGGTGTTATAGAGATTATATTCGTAGTCCTCTCCGTCAGCATTCACCAGAGGGTCGCCCAGCAGGTCATACTTCCCGTCAGTCTGCGTATTTTTCTGCCGGGTCACCATCGTGCAGCTGCCCTGTGCCAGCGTCATACTGGCATACAGAGGCGCACTGCTGGTATACAGCTCAGAAAGCCCGGTTATGGAAGTACTGTTATTTGCGGGTGCCTTATCATAAAACTTCGTTCCGGCCGGAAGATAAAAGTGAATATCTCCGTAAACGGCATCAGTCCGGCCATCTTTCGACACGTCCAGTTCACGGGTCGTTCTGCCCGCCAGCTTGCTGATATTGTTGTCATCACAGAAAATCTGGAAATGGAATTCATTCCGTCCACTGCACGTGCCTGAAGAGCCCAGGGGGGCTTTACGGTATATTTTTGCATCCTGCTTTATTTCTGCCTCCAGAAATTTCATATGCATGCACAGTGAATAGAATACGACCTTCCCGTCATCTCCGCTTCCTGTCTCCGTTTCATGCTTCAGCAAGACATAGCCGTCATCTGTCGGTCCGAGATAATTGAGTGGTTCTGCATCTTTAGACGACGATGGCTGGCGGAACGAAACAACTACGCCATCAGCAATTGCCCGTATTTTTTCATTAGGCATTCCTTCGTCTGTATGTGTTATGTGAACACCTCCATGCCAGGATTCTGCTCCGTTCAACGGGAATCCCTGGTCTGGATTAACCGGCATCATTGCGCCAGTCCAGTCGGCATCAGACTGGGATGCAGTTCTGTTTCTCAGAAACGGTGGGCTGATAATCATGTTATGACTCCGTGTCAGGAAAAAAGGAAATAACTGGCTGGCTCTGCTGCTTCCGGAGCAGCAGGGCCAGTACCCGGGACATCTTCGTCTTTGTCTGGTTTTTCTTGCTGGTTGTTACCGGAGCTGGCAGGTTCTGCTGCTATCGGGGCAATACTCGGGAAATCTTCTGGTTTATTTGCCTTCTGCTGCCGGTCATAAAATCCCGCCCGTGTCCGGTAATCCCCGAGCGTCGCCGCCTCAATCGCATTCACATCCAGTGTGATATAACTCCCGCCGCCGTTCAGCGTGATCTTCTTCTTCGCAAGGATTTTGATTTCATCTTCCGTGCTGACGATGCTGATTTCCTTGCGGGCCAGCAATGCCATCAGGTCGTTCTGCGCCTGTACCTGCACCGGCCCCTGGTTCGCGATAAGCTTTATGCCCAGCTTGCGCACAAACACGCTCAGGGCACTGCCCACCCCGATGAACAGATTTTTCACCACGCTGACGTCCGCATTTTTACCCGCCGTGGCAATCAGGTTCTGCCCGGCCGAGACCTGCAGATGGTCTCCGCTGGTCAGTGCGATACCGTCCGGTGCGCTCATCAGCAGCACCGATTTTTTAAGGTCCGTCAGATGCTGCTCCAGCAGTGTGATTTGCGCCTGAAGGTCTGCCGGGTTCGCGGTCGCCTGCTGCGCATCACCGGAGATGGATGTCATCTGCTCCCGGGCATCGCCGAGATTGCTGACCGCCGGCGCCATCTCCAGCACCTGGCCCTGCGCCTTCGCCTGGCCGTCAGCACTGATAAAAATCCCCTTCTGCGCCCGGATGGCACCCCGGCTGTCCGTCCTGAGCTCAAACCCCTCACCGCGCTTCTGCCTGTCGCTGTCAACCAGGTGGCCGAGATTCAGCTGGCTCTTGCCGCCGTACTCCGTGCTGACCTTGATATGCTCTTTCCCGCGCTCGTCGTCGAGGCGGATTTTGTTGTTCGCCGGCGTGCGCAGCACGTTACGCTTGTAGTTGCGGATGGTGACGTGGTCGCCGTGCGCCGAGTCGTGCAGCACACCGGCAATGTACGGCCGGTCCGGGTTGCCATCCTCAAAACCAATCGCCACCTCGGTACCCGCCAGCAGCGGCAGGTGCAGGCCGTAGGTATTCCCGGCGTACGGCCGGGACTGACGGACCCACAGACTTTCGAACCCGGTCTCCCAGTTCTCACGGTCAAACAGCATGTTGACGCGGTAGCGGCCGTCTTTGTCGATATGCCCGTAGGTGTCATTTTCAGTGGTACTGGTGACGCGGGCCGGTAAGGTACCGGCCATCACCGGACGTGAACCAGGTTCCGGGCGGAAACTGAAATCCGGGCTGTCCGGGATACCGTCAAACCTGACGCAAAAGTCCGCATCACGCTGCGCATGGCTGTGCATCGCCGTGACAACCACGCCCTGCGCAAACACCTCCGCCACTTCATACCCGCCGGTGACTTTCAGCAGCATACCCGGAGAGAGCACCGGGCAGCTGGTGAAGGCCACGGTCTGCGTCTGGCCATTCAGGTAGCGTTCGTGACGGATGCGGGCGTAAAACGCCCCGGACTCCGGTGCCGGGTTGCGGTCATACGCGCTGCCCGGCGTCAGGTAGTTATCCGCCCAGTGATAGGCCTCACCGTACGTGGTGACATCCCCGCGGGTCGCATCCACCAGCGTGTTCATATCCTCCGAGGCCTGACGGTAGTTGTAGTCGCGGGTGCTGACCTCCTTCTGGACCACCTTATGACGGCTCTCCATATCCCACACCGAGTCCACCCCCTGTGAGTGCTGCCCGGACGGCGGCACCGACGGCAGCGTCAGGCCTTTCTCATATCCCTGCTGGCTGTCGTAAAACTCCACCACGTCAATGTTGAGGCGCGTGTCGGTGGTGAAGCGGAACCAGATACCGACCTCACCCAGCAGGCGGGTGATAAAGTGCAGGTCGTCCTCAGCGTACTGCATCACCTGCTCACGGCGCGGATACTCTTTTGAGAGTGAGAACAGGAAGTCCTGGCCGCGCATGCCGTGGCGCTCGCGCAGGATTTTCTCCACAATCTGCGGGACGGACATGTCCTGGTAGATGGCGTTCTGGTGCGAGCGGCTGAGCAGGGCCAGACGCGGCTCAAGCGTCACTGCGTAACGGGTTTCATCCTTTGAGGTACCCAGGCGTTCAAAACCCGTGACCACGCCCTGAATCACCCGCACCGGCTGCTGTATTTTGATGCCGTAACCCTGGTCAACCGGGGCCTGAAGCGTCAGGGAAGCCGCTTTCATCAGCATCATCTCTTTGCTGATGGCATGGTCCGTGCTGGTAAACTCAATACGGTAGCTGAAGGGTGTGCTCAGGGCTTCATCACCCTCAAACGCCAGCACATCAAGCCCTGCATCGCAGCCCTTCACCGAAAGCAGGTGATGGCTGTGGCTGAATCGTAAGGGAAGATTACTGCTCATGGACGCTCACCTTCTGTCCGGTCAAACTCGAGCACTATGCCCTCTTCCTCATCCCAGCCGAGCGTCAGGGTATGCGGCTTCTGCCCCGCTGCCATATGGCTCAGCAACTGCTGGCTCAGCACCGGCAGGATCTGCTGGTTCAGCAGGCTGTCAACATTGCGTGCCCCGGTGTCCGGCAGCAGGCAGGCATCGGTCAGCGCGTCATACAGGCTTTCGTGGATATCGGTCTTCATACCGTAGTGACGGTTGAGGCGTTTACTGACCTGCGCCAGCTTCATCTCCACAATGGTACGCATCGCTGCCTGCGCCAGCGGACGGTAAATCACCGTCTGGAAGCGCGCCAGCAGCGCGGGCTGGAAGTGGTCCCGCAGGACAGGACGCAGCAGTTCATGCAGGTCCGGCTCTGTCGCCTCCGGCTGTTCCTCCAGCATCTGCATGATGAGGTCGCTGCCGAGATTGGAGGTCATCAGAATCACCGTGTTGCGGAAGTCAATTTCCCGCCCCTCGCCGTCGCGCATGACGCCCCGGTCAAACACCTGGTAGAACAGGTTCATCACGTCCCGGTGCGCCTTTTCCACTTCATCCAGCAGCACCACGCTGTACGGGCGCTTACGGACGGCTTCGGTCAGAATGCCGCCCTGACCGTAACCCACGTAGCCCGGCGGTGAGCCCTTGAGCTGCGAGACGGTGTGTGGCTCCTGATATTCCGAGAGGTTGATGGTGATAAGGGACTTCTCGCCGCCGAACAGTTCATCGGCCAGCGCCAGGGCGGTTTCGGTTTTGCCGGTGCCGCTCGGCCCCACAAGCAGGAACACGCCCTGCGGGCCGTTCTCCGGCGCCAGACCGGTTTTGCTGGCGCGCAGGCGCTGCGCAATGGAATTCAGTGCACTGTCCTGACCGACGACGCGTTTCGCCAGACTGTGCTCAAGGCTCAGCAGTTCCGTCTGCTCGTCCTTCATCAGGGAAGAGAGCGGTACGCCGGTCCAGTCGGCGATAACGGTGGCGACGGTACGCGCGTCCACATCCAGCCCCAGCAGCGGGGTATTCTGCTGCACGGCAGTAAGCTGCCTCTGAAGGTCCGCAATCTCTCCCTGACGGGAGATATCCGTGCGGCAGGCAAGCAGTTCTTCCGTCAGTTTCAGCTCCTGGCCGTACTGGGCTTCCCGTTCGTCGAGCTGCAAAATGATGGCGACTTCTTCCTCTCCGATGGCGGCCAGACGTTCGCCGTGACCGGTATTGCCCACCGCGATATCCTCCAGCAGCGCCTGCTTCTCCATAGCAAGGGCCGTGAGATGCGCCTTCATGCGGGTCAGCGGTTCCGGAATAGTGTCGAGGCTCATACGGATACGGGCAGAGGCGGTATCCAGCAAATCCACCGCCTTGTCCGGAAGCTGGCGTCCGGTCAGATAGCGTCTGGAGAGCGTGACGGCGGCTTTAACCGCTTCATCGGTAATATGCACGCCATGGTGCTCCGCGTAGCGTGACTTGAGTCCGCGCAGCATCAGGCAGGCGGTGTCGTCGTCCGGTTCATCAACTTTAACCATCTGGAAACGACGCTCCAGCGCGGCGTCGCGCTCAAAGTACTGTTTGTACTCGCTCCAGGTGGTGGCGGCAATGGTTCTGAGCTCACCGCGGGCGAGCGCCGGTTTCAGCAGGTTGGCCGCATCGGCGCCGCCCGCCTGGTTACCGGCGCCGATAATGGTGTGCGCCTCATCAATGAAGAGCAGAACCGGCAGGGGTGACTGCTGCACCGCGTCGATGATGTTTTTCAGGCGCTGCTCGAATTCCCCCTTCACACCCGCCCCGGCCTGTAACAGGCCGAGGTCAAGGGTGCGTACCGAGACCGGCTTCAGCGCGTCCGGCACATTGCCCTCATGAATGCGCAGCGCCAGTCCCTCCACGAGCGCGGTCTTGCCGACTCCCGGTTCGCCGACCAGAATCGGGTTGTTCTTGCGGCGCCGGGAAAGAATGTCCACCATCTGGCGGATTTCATTGTCGCGGCCATAGACCGGGTCGATTCTGCCCTCACGGGCGCGGGCGGTGACGTCGAGGGTGAACCTGTCCAGCGCATTCTGCAACGCCGGGTTCAGCTCTCCTTTTATATCCGCGTTCACCGGACGGCCGACAAACTCCACCTCATCACCCTGCGTAAGCTCCGCTTCCTGCTGCACCTCCGGGCGTTCATCCGACTGCGCATCCAGAAGTCCACGCAGGCGCTCAAGCTGGCTCTGCGCCAGCGTCAGCAGCGGCCACAGGCCGTCGCAGCGCAGCAGTTTCGGTTTTTCCACCAGAGCCATCAGGAGGTGAATGCTGCGGATATGCTCTTCCCCCGCCAGCGAGGCGTGCAGCCAGGCGTCCTGCATCAGTGACTGCACGCCCTCCGAAAGCTGCGGACGGCTGCGCACTGACCGTGGCAGGCTGTCCAGAAAACCCAGCATATCCTGCCATATCGTATCCATATCCCATTCGTAGCGCCGCGCCAGCACCGTCAGGTCGCCCTCACCCTGCTCCAGCAGTTTCAGCAGCCAGTGCTCAGGCAGGATTTCCGCATGGGCGCGGGTCTGGCACAGGGAAGCGGCCCCTTCCATCGCGCGGGCACAGTAAGGGTTAAGACGGCGTAACAGGATGGCTGGATTTTCCATGAGACTCTCTCTTTATCAGTTCCGGACACGCTACCGCCCGTCGCTGTTCCCTGTTATTCAGGAACCCAAAGCGCATCAGGTCGGGCAGGCAGATTGTGTTTTTCTTTGCTGACCACCCGTCAGTACAGGCGCTCAGCAAAAAAAGCAGACGGCTGACCGTCTGCTCGGGGCTCTTACGCAGTGGCGCGTTCGTTCCAGGAATCGGAATGAATGATGTTGCCGTCCTTGTAGGTCCAGGTGATTTTTTCGTAGCGCAGTTCAATCTGCTCGAGGTGGTTGTGCTTCTCGAAAGCGGGATCCTTGATGTCATGCATCTTCGGATTCACTTTCACCAGCTTCACGTTCTCAAGCTTCGTGTTGAAGTACTCCACTTCCTGGCCTGCGTCATTGATTCTGTACCATTTGAACTCGGCAGATTTCAGGGTCTGGCCGGTCGTCACCGCCTTGTACAGGTACGGGCTGGAGGAGTCGATTTCCTTGGTGAACAGGAACGGGGTGTGGATACGGGTGCCGGTCAGTTTGCCGGTATTGTTATCGGTCGGGATGTACAGGTTGTGCTCCTGGGCCACCACTTCGATACTGCCTTCACGATCCTGAACGTCCACGGACCCTTTGATGTCCGCGCCGCCGTCGTCCTTCAGCCACAGATAGACTGGAATTGCCATGTTAATTACTCCGTTACATTGTTATCAGCGCCATCATCCTGCGATGACGCATGGGTCTTGCCCGGCGCCTGACAGGCATTCGCCTGCGGTACCAGACTGATTTCGACACGGCGGTTGAGCGCACGCCCTTCCGGGGTGTCGTTGGTGGCGACAGGACGGCTTTCACCATAGCCCTGCACCGCAAAACAGCTTTCCGGCACGTCGCCGGTATCCCGCATCCAGTCGCGTACCGACTCCGCGCGCTTAAGCGACAGCACCTGGTTGGACTGGTCATCCCCGGTGCTGTCGGTATGGCCCGCCACCACAATCAGCCAGCCGGGCTTCGCCTTGATCCCCACCAGTGAGTTCACCAGCAGCTTTGTTGAGGCGGGTTTAAGCGCCCACTTTCCGGTATCGAACAGCGACATGCTGTCGAGGCGGACAATTTTCGGTGCCGGTTTGAGTTCCGGTTCAGGCGGCGGAGGCGGAGGCACATAAGAGCGAATCGCATTCAGCACTGGCATACGCAGACGTCCGCCCTGATACAGGCCTAGACTCAGCCGGGCCGGTACGCCGTTACGTGCATGGTCGTCCAGCAATGCCGCATCCTCGCGCAGCACGGCAACGGCGTCAGCTTTCGGCCCGGAGTCATTCATCGGTATACGTTCATAGCGTGCAATATCGAAGCTCACGCGTTGCAGCAGCTGGCGATTATTCCAGCCACTGCTGAGTAGCGCAGCAATGGCTGCCAGCGTGAAGATTCCGAGCGCACCGCGCCAGGTTCGTCCATGCGGTGTCAGGCCTCGTCCTTCTGGCAGTAAAGGGAGGACAAAATTCGGGAACAGGGAAATAACCGTACTGTCCGTTCCCGCCGGCTGCCAGCCAGACACCTGCTGCATCGCAGTATGGCGGGACAACCACGCTGTCCAGACAGAGGTGGCCATGCTTCCGGCCAGGATCGGACCCAATCCCCACAGAACCGCAACAGGTTCAATGACAGGAATATCGGGGTTTTCATCCATAAGGACAGCCTGGACGTGCTGTTGGAACCAGCTCATCAGGCTGTTCATCAGCACCTGTTGCTGCATCGCAGGCGTTCCGCCAGTATTAACCCATTCAGCAACTGAGCCAGGCGCTGAAGTCCCACTCCAGACCTTTACCCCTTCTCCCAGGATCGCCGTCTGCCAGAGCATGTCATTCATCATCGCACTGCCGACCTGTCCATTCAGAACCAGTGGCACAGAATGGCCGGTTGCTTTACGCAACCGACTAATCTGCCAGCGCAGGGCAAGCAAACGACTGGTAAGGCGCTCACTATCAGGGTGCTGCTGCGGACAAACACTGACCATCACTGACAGCTGACGTCCCCAGTCGGGGCGCAACCACAGTACCTGACGGGCGGCCTGCTCCAGTTCCAGATGATCCTCCACACGGATCCAGCAGCCCTGCGTGACAGTAAGTACAGGTGACTGATGCGGCCAGGCAAGCGGCAGATCGCCACAGACCAGTACCACGGGCTGGCAATAATTGGCTTCAGGCAGGTCCTCCAGACACAGGGTGAAATCGTGCTGCACGCGACGGCAGGCGACAGCCCAGAACGCCATGATTAGCCCCAATACCGCCAGCAGGACGAGAACGGAAACCAGCCGGGATGCTGGCAGAAACCACAGGCAGACCACTGCACTCAGCAGGGCAGCCCAGAGCGCAAGCCCGCGCTGTTGTGCAGGGCTCATTTCACAGCTCCCGGCAGCAGGGTAAGCAGTGTCTTATCCAGCCAGCAATCCAGTCCCCACCATAATGCGGTGACCACCACCACACTCAGGCCAATGCGCACGGGCCATGATGCCAGCCCCCCCCCTATCCCCCGTCCGGCATGGCTTTCCGCCAGAACGGGATGGGGTTGTGAATAGCTGAACGGCGCAACATATTCATTAAGTGCATTCATGAGTTTCTGCCGCTCAGGATCGTTCAGGGAGCGGAAGTTGCCGAGGAATCCGAGCATCATGACTCGCTGGAAGCAGGTCACAACGGCGTGGTCAGGAGCCGGTTCACGCAGCACATCACGCATCCGATCGCATAACGTGTCACCGGCGTCCATAGTGCCAAGGAAATATCCCTGTAGGGGAATGTCATACCACTGTATACAGGCGTCATCCTCCACACCGCGACCTTTGACTGCCTCATCAAGCAGCGCACACTGTGCCGTAAGAATATGCTGGCAGCTGGCTTCATCGAGTTCGCTCGCTTTCAGTTCTCGCTGCACACGCCCGACATCATCAATGCAGCGCTCCCAAAGCGTACGCCCTTCCCCGTCCTGGAATGTCGGGCCGTGACGCAGACTGATCACCTGTAGCCAGGTGTCCTGTAACAGGGCATCAATATCAATGAACGCGGCAGTAGCGCGTTTACGATCATTCATGTTCTCAGTACCGCAAAGAGTTCAAGTTCAGGCTCGGCGAGCATTCCCGGAACGTAAAACATACAGGTGCCGCTCTGGAACATTTCGATGGCCAGGGGATGAGAGACATCAAGGCTGAAATACTGATTTTCCAGACGCAGTGGAATGGCTGCCGGCACATGGCGCAGCGGCATCAGAGGGACGCCCACCCGCGATGAATTGACGATACTCCTGACATGATCGGGACTGCCGACCTTGCACTGGCGCGGGAACTGCTCCTGCAATTGTGCCACCGGCATCGGTGAACGCACGGAGAGGTAATAATCAGCGCCTTCGCGCAGACGTGGATCATGCAGACGGGCCTGCCAGAAGTGAAGCCGGTCATCATGCTCAAGCTCAATCGCCACCACCCGCGATGGCAGGCTGGCTTCCAGAAGATCGCCAAGTAAATCAAACAGCGGCGGGAAGACGTTATTCAGTTGCTCATGCTGCCATGCCGGGATCGCACTGACCTGATGCTCCAGCGAGAATGTCAACAGGCTGCCTGCAAGCCTAGCCAGCTCCGGATAGAGACGCTCAGGCGGGCTTTGCGGGTGGCGCTGAAACTGACCCAGCACGGGCTCAGCACTGTTCAGGGCATTGAGCAGCCAGAACAATCAAACATCGGCTACGGCAAAATCCGCCATGCGCTCATTACTTTCCCGGCGCATGTCCATCAGGCGGCCCAGACGGGCGCGCAGTTGCGTCAACAGTTGCTCAAGCTGGGTCATCAGCCAGCGGCTGCCCAGCAACGCCAGCAGCGGCGGAAGGTATGCCTCATCAAGTGCCCAGTTCCCTTGCGAATCTTGTTGCAGGCGGGCAACCGGACAGGTCAGGTAATCGCTGTTGTTCTGATGGGCAAATCGCAACGTCAGCTCTGGCCGCATCACTGCAATCTGGCGGGTGTCATCGCCAAAAAGGTTGCGGACATCCCGCCAGCGCTGGCGATAGCGAACAGGACGCGCGGCCACCTCATCGGGCTTAAGGCAGTTGCCACCATTCGCGCGCAGCAGCGGAAGAGCCAGAACCACCACCACGTCCTGTGTTTCACTCTCAAGCGCCAGCACTGGTGGCAGGTCGTCAGCATTATCCGTATCGATTAATGTCCCGTCAGGGAACCGGAGGTGCAGATGACGGGCCTGTAGACGGCCCAACTTCAGTACATCCGGTTCGAAAGTGGCATTAATCACCCCCCAGGGATGGGAAAGACCCAGTCGGGCGATACATTCCGCAGACCAGGCCGCATAGGCGGCCTGTTGCTGGAAGTGCTGGGGAGAGACCATCTGGCCCCTGCCCCATAACGGTTGTTCCGTTTTCATGCTTCCTGCCTTACGTTACGCTTTCGCTTTCGGCATCTGGCTCACCAGAGACAGGTTCACATCCATGCCTTCCACCTGGAAGTGCGGCACCGCAAACAGCTTCACGCGGAAGAAACCCGGGTTGTCTTCGATATCTTCCACCACCACCTTCGCGTCACGCAGCGGATGAGAAGCCTGCAACTCATCGCCCGGATCGGTCATTTCCGTCACCAGACTACGCACCCAGGTATTCAGCTCCAGCTCCAGCAGACGGCGGTCCTTGGTGGTGCCGATGTTTTCGCGCTGGATGAGCTTCAGGTAGTGCGCAATACGCGACAGCAGGAAGATGTACGGCAGACGGGCGTTGATGCGGCTGTTGGCCGTGGCATCTGCGGTGTCATACAGCGCCGGTTTCTGCGCGGAGTTTGCCGAGAAGAAGCAGGCATAGTCGCGGTTTTTGTAATACGAGAGCGGAATAAAGCCGAGGTTGGCAAACTCGAACTCGCGGGTCTCCGGGATCATCACCTCTGACGGGATTTTCACCTGGTTGCCGGTGCCCAGATCGTACAGATGAATAGGCAGGTCTTTCACCGCCCCGCCCGCCTGCGGGCCACGGATCTGCACGCACCAGCCGTTATTGATGAAGCTCTTCACCATGTTTGACGCGAAGGAGAACGACGCGCTGGTCCACAGGTATTTCTCGTGATCCGGGCCTTTCACCTGCTCAACGTAGTTAAAGCTGCGTACAGGTACGGTGTCCGGGCCATACGGCAGACGCCCCAGCACGCGCGGCATCACGAGGCCGATGTAGCGGGCGTCGTCGGTGTCGCGGAAGGATTTCCACTTGATGTACTCCGCGCGGTCGAAGTAGTTGCCGATATCCTTAATTGCAGCGACCTCTTCCATGGAGTCTTTCAGGAAGAATTTCGGACCGACAGAGCCAATAAACGGCATATGTGCGGCAGCTGACACTTTAGAGATGTTGCGCAGTAGCGCCACATCCTGCGGGCTGGCGTCAAATTCATAGGATGAAATCACGGAGCCAATCGGCTCGCCGCCCGGGGTGTCGTATTCGGCGGTATAGGTGTGCCAGTAGAGGCCGCTCTGGATAAGTTCCGGCGCGTCTTCAAAGTCCTGACGCAGATCTTCTTTCGACACATCCAGAATTTCGGTTTTCACATTCTGGCGGTAGTCGGTGCTGTCCACCAGCTGCTTCAGGCCGCGCCACAGGGATTCCACCTTCTGGAACTCCTGGTGATGCATTACGGCATCCAGCTGACGGCTGATCTGGAAATCCAGCTCAGCGATATGGTGGTCAATCAGCGTTTTATCGAGCTTCTCCACCGGCTGACCGGATTTGCGGATGCAGTCCATAAACACCTGCATCGCCGCCGTCAGGCGTTCACCCGCCGGAGCGTCAGAAAGCGCGGCGTCATCCAGAAACGCATTGATATCCCCCAGGCTGGAGGCCGGGGTCAGGTTGATTTTTTCAAACAGGGAGGCGTAAACGCCCTCTTTTTCCAGTACGGTGGTCTGCCCCTGCGCGGAGGCGGTTTCAGTATTCACAGACATCAGCATATTCCCGGTTAATCCATTAAATTACACATGCCGCTTATTTCGGGGCCAGTGCACTCATTTCGTCGCGTAATTCCTGAGACAGCGCCGGGTCTTTAAGAATTTTCTCGAGTTCTTTTCTGAAAGTGGCGTTATCAAGGAGATTGGATTTGAGGTCGCGTAATAAATTACGCATGGCCAGCATGGCGCGGAGCTGGGGGATCTGGCGGGCAACCTGTTCAGGTTCGAAATCCTTAATATCGGAAAAATTCAGTTTTATGCTTTCTTCCGAACCATCCCCGGCCATTGTGTTAGGAACCGTCAGATTCACTTCCGGGTTAAATTCCGAAAGTACGCTGTTGAAGTTATTTTTATTGACGTTAATTTTCTCCCTTTCCGATAATGGGCGATTCTCTTTTCCATTACTGAAATCACCGACGGTGAGGAGTTTAAGCGGCAGTTCGATTTTCTTCTGCGCGCCACCTGTATGCAGAGCCAGCTTTAAGTTTATGCGTGCCTTGGGCACCTCATTCTGGAATGAATCGGCCATAGCAGTCCCTTTATTTAAAAGAAATAAATGTTAAGTGAGTGACGTTTCTTTACAAAACCATATTAGAGCAAAAGCCCATTTAAAATCAACTTCTCAGATCAAAGATCTACCATTGGACTTTTCTTAAGAATATTCCACTAAATTATTGTACTCATAAATGCCATAGATACATGACATACAGTAAAAATTAACCATTTATTCACATTAATCTGGCAGGAATGACTGCTTTGTTTGGAAATATTGAACTTATTGTTCCATGAGGTTGAATAATTGATTTACATCAATGCATTTATTAACACGCCCCGTAACAGCGCAGAGAAATAAGGTTTTAATTCAATAAATGGCCTGAATATGAAAAAATCCTGTATCGGACAAATTTAATCTTGAAAACAGTAATGACTATACTGCTACAGGAATGGCGAATAAATGACTACGCGTTTTTCGATAAACGGGAGAAAGAATCTCTCTGAAGATATTCATCATGACAATGAGTGATGGGCTGATATGAAGGGGATATTCGGTAATAACCAGGCTGTAAAATCATGCCCCCTGAGAGCGGGCGCTTATGCAGTTAATGGATGTTTACCATAATCACGTAGCGCCCTGACCTCTTTTTAATGCTTTTCAATATACATTGTACGGCTGTACGCAACATCCTCTGGGTTATTTATCGGATAACCTTTAACCCATGGCTTGATGAGACGTCCATTGGTGTACTGATAAATAGGGGCAATCGGTGCTTTCTCGGTGAGGATCTTCTCGGCCATGTTGTAGTCGGCATTACGCGCTTTTTCAGTGGTTTCGAGCGTCGCCTGATGAATAATCTTATCGTAAGCAGGATCGTTGAATCGTGAGATATTCCCGCTATGGGAGGAGGTCAGCAGCGACAGGAATGTCGACGGCTCGTTGTAGTCCCCTACCCACGATGCACGGATGACGTCAAAATTCCCGGTATTGCGGCTGTCGATGTAGGTTTTCCACTCCTGATTCTGCAACTTAACGTCAACACCCAGATTTTTCTTCCACATGGATGCGACGGCAATCGCGATTTTCTGGTGGTTTTCAGACGTGTTATACAGCAGCGTTAATTTTAGCGGACGCTGAGGGCCATAGCCTGCCGCCTGCAACAATGTTTTCGCCTGCGCATTCAGCTCCTGCTGCGACATCTGCTCCAATGGCGAGGTTTCCGGCGTAAAACCCGCAGTGACATCGGGAGTAAAATGCCAGGCCGGTTTCTCGCCGGTCCCCAGGACTTTTTCCGCCATAATACGTCTGTCGATAGTCATGCTGAGCGCGAGACGTACGCGGGCATCCGCGGTTGGGCCTTTTTGCGTGTTAAACGCGTAGTAATAGGTCCCAAGCTGTGGCGGTGTATATACCTGTCCCGGAATATCTTTAAGCAGCTTCTGGTACATGTTTTTCGGAAACGATTCTGTAATATCGATATCGCTCGCCAGATAGCGTTTGGTCGCCGAGGACTCTTGGTTGATCGGCACAAAGGTGACTTTTTTAAGCACCGTCCTGGCGTTATCCCAGTAATGTGAATTTGGCTCAACCACCAGTTTTTCATTCACCACGCGATCTTTCAGCACATACGCACCGTTGCCAATGAGCGCGCCAGGCCGCGTCCATTCCTTACCGCTTTCCACATTGGCCTTTTGAACAGGATAAAACGCGAAGTTAGCCGTCAGATTGCTGAACCAGGGCAGCGGTTTGTCAAGCTGCACGCGCAGCGTTTTAGCATCCACCGCCGTCACGCCGAGCGTATCCGGAGCAGCTTTGCCATCGATAATGGCCTGGGCATTGTTAATGCCCGCCAGCGCCGCGAACCAGGCGAAAGGTGACGTTGTTTTAGGATCAACCAGACGACGCCAGCTATAGACAAAATCGTGTGCCGTCACCGGGGTACCGTCAGACCACTTAGCGTTATCCCGCAACGTGAACGTCCAGACACGATTGTCATTGCTCTGCCAGCGCGTCGCCACGCCGGGAACTAACTCCCCTTTTTCGTTCTGATTCACCAGCCCTTCATAGAGGTCGCGGATCACCTGTATCTCGGGCAACCCCACCGCTTTTGCCGGATCGAGCGAAGCGGGCTCATCTTTGATATGTCGAACCAGCTCCTGCTTTTGCGCCAGAACCGTTCCTTCGGGAACCTCCGCGGCATATGAAAGTGAAGAAAGCCCGCACAGCCACAGCGCAGTACAAAGAAGCGAAACAGGATGCTTCATACGATCCCCTTAATGATGTCAGGTAACAGGCAGATGCGTAATTATTTGTTTCGAAACGGAGAAATGCAAATGCTTCCTCCGGAAAGTTGATGTCAGGCAATTTTCCATACACACGGAAACTATTTGATTAAGCGCGGCTTTTGCACAACACTGCCAGAAGTGACTTTATCATCAGGGTTTACTATGGCAACTACCCGACCAAGAACGGAACGCGGCGCCTTCCCGCCCGGAACTGAACATTATGGACGCTCATTTTTAGGTGCGCCGCTGATCTGGTTTCCGGCCCCCGAGGCCGATCGCAATAGCGGCTTAATCATTGCAGGCACGCATGGCGATGAAAACTCGTCTGTCGTGACGCTCTCGTGCGCGCTACGTACGCTGGCCCCCGATTTACGACGTCATCATGTGATTTTGTCCGTCAACCCGGACGGTTGTCAGCTTGGATTACGGGCGAATGCACGCGGCGTTGACCTGAACAGGAACTTCCCGGCGGCAAACTGGCGCGCCGGTGAAACGGTGTATCGCTGGAACAGTTCGGCGCAGGAGCGAGATGTGGTCCTGCTCACGGGAGACAAACCCGGTTCCGAACCGGAGACTCAGGCGCTGTGCCAGCTTATTCATAAGATCCACCCGGCCTGGGTTGTCTCTTTCCACGATCCCCTCGCCTGTATTGAAGATCCTCGTCATACGGCGCTCGGACAGTGGCTGGCGGATGCGTTTGCTCTACCTCTGGTGAGCAGCGTTGGCTATGAAACACCCGGGTCTTTTGGCAGCTGGTGCGCGGACCTCAGCCTTCACTGTATCACCGCTGAGTTTCCGCCCATCTCCTCGGATGAAGCGAGCGAAAAATACCTGCGGGCGATGACAGATCTCCTGCGCTGGCAGCCTCAAAGATGAAGTACGCCGGAGGTAAAATTCAGCGCGGGTGAGACGTCAACCGCCAGCCAGGTTGGGCCGTCCAGATCGGCAAAGCGCACGCTGTTCACCAGCGGGAGTGCAGCGCCGATCGCTCTGGACGTACACAACATACAGCCCAGCATCAGAGCAAAGCCTTGCGCCTGCGCATCTTGTGCCAGAGCCAGAGCCTCGGTTAATCCACCTGTTTTATCCAGTTTAATGTTCACCATTTCGTAGCGTCCCTCGAGGGCTGACAGGCTCTCACGGGTATGACAGCTTTCATCTGCACAGACGGGAAGCGGATGAATAAAATTCGCCAGCGCGGCATCGTCTTCTGCCGGGAGGGGTTGCTCAAGCATGGCAACGCCCAAATCGGCAAGCAGCTGACAACGGGCTGCCAGCCCTTCGCTATGCCATGATTCGTTCGCATCGACGATAAGAGTGGCATCAGGCACCGCCGCACGAATGGCGACCATGCGTTCGCTAATCAGACGATCGTCGAGCTTCACCTTTAATAAGGTTGCACCGGTGGCATATAACGCCTGAGCGCTGGCGGCCATTTGCTCTGGTTCACCGATGACCACCGTTTGCGCGGTGACGATCGATTGCGGCAGCGCAACGTCCAGCAGCGCAGGCAGCGGTTTTTGTTGTTTCGCCGCTTCCAGACTCCAGAGTGCGCAGTCAATCGCGTTGCGTGCCGCGCCGGCCGGCAACCGAAGCTGAAGAGCCTCACGCGTCAGGCCCGCCTGCAACTCGGGCACCACCGTCATAATTTGCGCCATGACTGACGCCAGGCTTTCTCCGTAGCGAGGATAAGGGGTACATTCTCCGACGCCTTTTACGCCGTCCTCTTCACATTCAACCACGACCACGCAGGCCTCATTACGGCTGCCGCGCGAGATCACAAACGGGGTGTGCAATGGCCAGGCTTCTTCATAGACCTTAACGCTTCTCATCACTGACTCCTTGCAGGCCGGAAAGGCAGAAAATTGGTTTGCCGTGCTAACTGCGGATGACATACACTAGCCACGACGTTAACTATTTGTAAACAGGAAGATATCTATGTCACAACTCGTTCATTTCCAGGGCAACCCGGTTGCTGTTGCAGGTTCCATCCCACAGTCTGGCAGCAAAGCACAGCCTTTTACTCTGGTGGCTAAAGATCTGTCTGACGTCACGCTGAGCCAGTTTGCTGGCAAACGTAAAGTCCTGAACATTTTCCCAAGCATCGATACTGGCGTTTGCGCTGCATCAGTGCGTAAATTCAACCAGCTGGCGACCGAAATGGACAACACCGTGGTGCTGTGCATTTCTGCTGACCTGCCGTTTGCCCAGTCCCGCTTCTGCGGCGCTGAAGGCCTGAGCAACGTTATCACCCTTTCCACTCTGCGCAGCCCGGATTTCCTGGAAAAATACGGTGTTGCCATTTCCGAAGGCGCGCTGAAAGGTCTGGCTGCTCGTGCGGTGCTGGTGATCGATGAAAACGACAACGTTGTTTTCAGTGAGCTGGTCAACGAAATCACTACCGAACCGGATTACACCGCTGCACTTGAGGCGCTTAAAGCCTAAACGTAAAAAAGCCTCTGCAAAGAGGCTTTTTTATTTATTCGTCACCCTTCTTCTGATTTAACCCATACTCGCGCAGCTTATTCGCAATCGCGGTATGTGACACCCCAAGACGTTTAGCCAGCTTACGCGTGCTCGGATAGCTGCGATAAAGCTGCGTTAACACTGAACGCTCGAAACGGCTGGTGATATCATCCAGCGAGCCTTCCATTGCCTCTTCGCCTACCGAGACCGTCCCGGCATCGTAATCCGGCAACAGAATATCCTGAGGGCGCAGTTCATACCCTTCAAGCTGAGTTAATGCGCGATAGACCGCGTTTTTAAGCTGACGAATATTGCCCGGCCAGCCGTAACGCGTCAGCACGGTGCCCAGGTCGGCTGAGAGCTTCGGACGCGGTACGCCCTGCTCATCGGCAAAACGGGCCACAAACAGTTCTGTCAACGGCATGATGTCCTGCGGGCAATCGCGCAGCGGCGGAATATTGAGCGTCAGAACGTTGAGACGATAGTAGAGATCTTCGCGGAATACCCCTTTCTGCACCAGCTCCACCAGGTTTTTCTGGGTAGCGCAGATGACGCGCACATCCACGTGTACTTCATGATCTTCCCCCACGCGGCGAAACGTGCCGTCATTGAGAAAACGAAGCAGTTTCGCCTGCATGCGTGGCGACATTTCGCCAATCTCGTCCAGCAGCACCGAGCCGCCGTTCGCCTGTTCAAAGAAGCCTTTTTTGCCTTCCGGCGCATGCCCGAACAGCTCACTTTCCACCGCATCTTCAGGAATAGACGCGCAGTTCAGCGCCAGATACGGTTTTGCCGCACGCGGGCTGGCCATGTGCACAGCATGCGCCAGCAGATCTTTCCCCGTACCGGTATCCCCGGTAATCAGCAGCGGCGCCGTAAGATTTGCCAGCTTGCGCGCCTGGTCGATTACATGACGCATCTTCGGGCTCACCGCAATAATCTGGCTGAATGCGCCGACGTCCTGGCTGGAAAGATTCTGTAACTGGCGTCCCATGCGCACCGTGGAGCGCAGCATGATCACCGCGCCGGTGAGCACCCGCGCGGCATTTTCCCCTTTCAGGTAGACCGGCGTGATCTCCATCAGGAAATTCTGTCCGTTGATAACGACATGCTCGCTATGGGTATTTTGCGGGTTGCTGTCCAGCCAGCGCTGGAAATTAAAACCGGTAATCAGTTGCGTGGCGTGGTGCCCGATAAGTTTTTCCTGAGTCTGCGCAAACAGCTGGCAGCTGGCCTGGTTAACGCGCTCGACTTTATTTTTCAGATCGAGAGAGAGAAACGGCTCCGGCATTGCTTCCAGCAGCGCGCTCAGCGCAAGATGTTCCCGCTCGGACGGCATCCAGGGGATGGTGCGTACATCCGTAACGCCAGCGATACGGCGGATTTCCGCCATCAGGCTACTGAAGGTATTAAATTCAATTTCGGCAAAATTGAGGTAAATTCGCCCGACAGGGTCGATCTCTATGCCACGTAAATCAATGCTACGTAAAACAAGAAGATCGAGTAACTCGCGGGTCAGACCGAGACGGTCCTCACAAAAGACTTCCAGACGCATGGGAAATTCACCGTTTAAGCCAATAACAATAAAATGATATGTCAGATCACGGTGTTCGGGAAGGTGGCTGTCAACAAATATTGACAGCCCGCACGATTAGTAAACAAAACCTCACTGAGCAGGTTTTTTATTGAGCGTCTCTTTAAGCTGACCAATTAATTCGCGACGGAAATCCCCCAGCCGCGGCTTATCATCATCGATCCAGGGGAGTGGACGACAAACCTCCATCGCTTTGATGCCCAGGCGTGCCGTCAGCAGACCGGCACCAATCCCCTGCGCCGCCCGGGCAGAGAGACGCGCCGCAAGATCCTGCGACATCCAGTCCATCCCGACCTCCCGCACAAGTTCGCTTGCCCCGGCGAAGGCGATATTCAGCAATACCAGTTTGAACAGGCGCAGTCGGCTGTAATAGCCAAGCTCAATACCGTACAGTCTGGCGATGCGGTTGATCAGGCGCAGGTTGCGCCAGGCAATAAAGGCCATGTCCACCATTGCCAGCGGACTGACGGCGATCATCAGGGTGGATTCCGCCGCCGAGCGGCTGATCTCACGACGAGCCTGCGCATCCAGCACCGGCTGAACAATGTGGGCATAGAGCGTGACCACTTCCTGATCATTCTGGGTTTCGTGGATCGCCGCATACCAGCGCTGAAGCGCCGGGTGAGAGTGATCTATCCCGGCCTGAGCCGCAAGCTTTTCACAAAAAGCACGCCCTTTTCCTGTGCCGTGACTGTGCAGCAGATCCCGCGCCTCATCGCGTTCGTGGGCACGCTGACGCAAACGCCAGAGGCGACGCCACTCGGTGACGACCGAGCCAACGCCCGCACCAACAATCAACGCCCCGGCGGCGCATCCCCCCAGCGCCACCCAGTCCTGCGTTTGCCAGGCATTGACGCCCCACTGCACGCCCTGGCCGATTACGCTCACACCAAAAAGGGCTAACCCGGCGGTCACCATCTTGCGCCACAGGCTGCGTTTCGGGCGCAGTGCCGCATCAACCACCGCTTCCGCCTGCCCCTCTTCAGCCAACGGCTCGTCTGCCAGCACGGGAGCAAAGTTGTCGGCCTGCGAGCCGCTGAAGGTTTGCGCCGTTTTAAACGCCTCATGCGGGGACTGCTCAAGCTGGCCGGTAAAATCAATGCGTGGTTTTAACGGTTCCGTCATCGCAATTTATCTCCAATTAAAAATTCCAGCGCGGCATCCAGACGGATATGCGGCAATGGCTGGTCAACGTTCATGCTCTGCGGACGGAAGGCTTCGAACTGAAAACCCTGGCTTTGCCAGAAAGCCTGGCCCGGCAGACGCGCCGGAACTTCCCCCGGATAGACCGTGAGCGGCTCACCGTCGCTGAGACGGTTGCCCCGCAGGGCCGGAATTTTCTCGCCATTCAGGTCAATCAACCCACTCTGCGTTGCCTGTACGGACGCCAGCCCCAGACAGTCCATGCTGATCCCTTCGAAAGCCGCATTCTGCCAGGCATCCTGCACCAGCTGTTGCAGCAGGGATACCATGTTGGCGTGCTGATCGACCGTCACATGGTCAGCTTTTGTGGCGGCAAACAGCAGCTTGTCGATGACCGGCGAGAACAAACGGCGAAACAGCGTACGCTGGCCATAATGAAAGCTTTGCATCAGCTGCGTCAGCGCCAGCCGCATATCATTGAACGCCTGCGGCCCGCTGTTGAGCGGTTGCAGGCAGTCCACCAGCACGATCTGGCGGTCAAAGCGTAAAAAGTGATTTTTATAAAAGCCCTTAACCACCTTCTCACAGTAATAATTGTATCGCTCGCGGAGCATACCGGCGTTGGTGGTCTTGTCCGCCTGCGCCAGTTTCGATTCGCCGATGCTGTCAACGTCCGGCCACGGGAAAAACTGTAGCGCGGGAGCACCGGCTAAATCGCCCGGCAGAACAAAACGGCCCGGCTGAATAAAATGCAACCCCTCCTGCTTGCACTGATGCAGGTAATCCGTCCAGGCTTCAGCTATGACGGCCAGACGGTTTTCATCCGCCGGTGCCAGCGGGTCCAGCCCTTCGCAAAGCTGGCGCCATTTGGTCGACCACGCTGCCCGCTGCCCCTGCAACAGACCGGTCATCTGTCGGGACCAGCTCAGGTAATCCTGCGCCAGCATCGGTAAATCGAGCAACCATTCGCCCGGATAATCCACAATTTCGAGATAGAGCGTGGACGTTTCTTTGAAGTGACGCATCAGGGATTCATTCGAGCGGAAACGAAGCGCAAGCCGGATTTCGCTCACGCCACGCGTCGGGGTGGGCCAGGCGGGAGGCTCCCCGTATAACTGCGCCAGACCTTCATCATAGGTGAAACGGGGGATGCCAAAATCACGTTGCGGTACGCGTTTCACCCCCAGCAACCGCTCCTCGCGCACTGCGCTAAGCAATGGCAGACGCGCCCCTGCATGCAGGTTCAACAGCTGATTGACCATCGCCGTAATGAATGCTGTCTTACCGCTGCGGCTCAGCCCCGTCACGGCAAGACGCAGATGGCGATCAACGCCACGGTTCACCAGAGAATTGAATTCGTTTTTAAGTCGCTTCATCGCCGTCCTTCATTGCCTGGAACCCTGAAAAAAGTCACTTCAGAATACAGTAAATTGGGGCAGATCGTTGATTATCAATTCTTAATTATTGCTATTGCCGTTTTTTCTCCAGTAAGATGGGCGCAATTGCTGTCCGTCTGGAGTGAGTAAGGTGTATGTCACCCACCATCTATGATATTGCCCGCGTTGCTGGCGTTTCGAAATCAACCGTGTCGCGCGTTCTGAATAAACAAACGAATATTTCTCCTGAAGCGCGCGAAAAGGTGTTGAAGGCGATAGAAGAATTAAATTATCAACCGAATAAACTTGCCCGCGCACTCACCTCTTCTGGCTTCGACGCCATTATGGTTATTTCGACCCGCTCAACCAAAACCACCGCAGGCAATCCGTTTTTCTCTGATGTACTGCATACCATAACGGCAAAAGCAGAAGAAGAAGGTTTTGATGTTATTTTACAAACGTCCAAAAGCAGCGAAGATGATCTGCAAAAATGCGTGGGTAAAATTAAGCAGAAGATGATCAAAGGGATCATCATGCTAAGCTCGCCAGCGAACGAATCTTTTTTCGCGACGCTGGACGAATACGGTGTGCCCGTGGTCGTTATTGGTAAAGTGGAAGGCAATTACCAGAATATCTATTCTGTCGACACGGATAATTTCCGCGACAGCGCCATATTAACCGACTCATTTATCAAACATGGTCGCACTAAAATTGCCTGCCTGCATGCCCCGCTCGATTATCACGTTTCTATCGATCGCCTGGCGGGCTATAAATCGAGCCTTGAGAAGCAGGGTATAGCGATTAACCCGGACTGGGTTATTGATGGCGGGTATACCCATGAAAGCGCGCTTCAGGCGGCCTGTCAGCTACTCTCTTCAGACAACCCGCCCGATGCGGTTTTTGCGACGGACAGCATGAAATTGCTGAGTCTTTATCGTGCCGCGGATGAGCTAAATCTGACGATCCCGGAACAGGTCGCAATGGCAGGATACAGCGACCCGATGCTATCTCTCATTTTAACCCCTGCACCAGGCGGTTTTGATATCCCCACGAGAAAGCTGGGCGAAGAGAGCTGCGATTTGTTGTTCAGGTGCATTGCGGGTAAACCTGCCCCGCATAAGGTATTGGTGGAAACGCATTTTTCAGATGCGGCTTCATTACGCTAAAAACCAGGGGCAAACGCCCCTGGTGAAGTGTTATCAGAACGCGTAATTCACGCCGATCCCCGCATAGTGGAAGCGATCGTTTTCGCCTTCGTCATGGTTTTCCCATTCGTAGGCATATTCCAGCGTCATGGAAAGGCCATTCGCAAAGTCGTAAGCGTAGAGCAGCCCCAGACGATTGAAATCATGCCCTTCACGTGTCGGATCGTCCTGCCAGTCCCAGTTTGTCCAGCGGTCAAGCCCAAGACGGGTATACGGCGTCAGGGTTGTCTGGCCTAATGAAACAGGCAGATACGCACGGATTTCCTGAGTGGAGAATTCACCGTTATTACGTGAACTGTCCATATTGAAACCCCGCTCTAAATAGTAATTAACTTTTGCAGAGACGGTTTCGTTAATTGTCCAGGTAAAACCGGTTTCCGTTTCAACACGGCTGTCAGAATAACCGGTTTTTGCGAGGTCATTCGCAAACTGGTACATGGCAAACCATCCGCCAAAACACCAGTCATCGGTTAATTTTACATCCCAGTCAGGTTGAATTTTATAGCGCTGCATATTCGCGCTGCCCGCTTTCGCGCCATCCTCGTCTTTGAAATGATAGCTGTAATTACGGAAACCTCCCGTCAGTCCCAGCGTGAAATCATCGGTACCAATAATACGATAGCGTAATTCTACTTCAGGACGATCGAAATAGGTGCCGCGCGTCATGCTACTGTAATCAACCGGCCCTTCCTGATACATAGCCAGCGAAATGGTCCATGCATCCCATGTGGCATTAAACCACACGGAGGGTTCATATAATCCATCTTTATCGTCGGCCTGACCTTCGACGTTTTCAATTTCATACATGGCGCCAATATTAAATTCCCACTGTTTGGCTGATTCAGTTGCTTGCGCGCAGCTCACCCCTGCGCACAGAACGAGCGCAGCACTTCTTAGTAGAGTACTCATTAAAATATTCCTTTATAATTAACACACAAAAAACCGGAAACTTTCATTTCCGGCGAACACCTTTCTTATCTAATAGCTGTTTCAGTATCAGCATCGAAGAAATGGCACTTATTCATATCGAACTGGATGCCGATATTATCTCCGGCAACATAATCATCCGCCGCTCCCGCACGGACAACCAGTTCATGCCCACCCACGGTGGCATAAAGCATAAATTCAGCCCCGGTCAGCTCAGCAACGCTGATCTTCGCGGTGATGTTTTCACCGCTTCGCTGTGCGGTGAGAATGTCTTCCGGACGGATCCCAAAGACAACCGCTTTACGCTGGTAACCTTGCGCATTCAGTACGGCCAGCTTGTCTTCCGGGATCTCCAGATGCAGCGTTTCCGTCACAAAGTAGCGGTCGTCGATCGCGCCACGAATGAAGTTCATCGCCGGTGAGCCAATAAACCCTGCAACGAACATATTCGCCGGCTCGTTGTAGACCTGCTTCGGCGCGCCCACCTGCTGAATGATGCCGTCCTTTAAAATCACGATGCGGGTCGCCATCGTCATGGCTTCTGTCTGATCGTGCGTCACGTAAATCATGGTGGTGTTTAGCTTCTGGTGCAGCTTGCTGATTTCAGCGCGCATCTGCACACGAAGCTTGGCATCGAGGTTGGATAAAGGCTCATCCATCAGGAAGACCCCCGCTTCGCGCACTATCGCCCTGCCTAACGCCACGCGCTGGCGCTGACCGCCGGACAACGCGCCAGGTTTACGCTGGAGATAATCGCGCAAGCCCAGGATCTGTGCCGCCCAGCTAACACGTTCTTCAATGACTGAGGGCGCAATTTTTTGCATTTTCAGGCCAAACGCCATGTTGTCGTAGACCGTCATATGCGGATAGAGCGCATAGTTCTGGAAGACCATCGCGATATCACGGGACTTGGCGGGAACATCATTCATGCAAACCCCGTCAATAATCAGTTCACCCGCGCTGATCTCCTCGAGGCCGGCAATCATTCGCAGCGTCGTGGATTTCCCACAGCCCGATGGACCGACGAAGACAATAAATTCTTTGTCTTCGATTTCGAGGTTGAAATCCTTAACCACGTGGACCTGGTTATCATAGATTTTCTGAATGTGTTTCAGAGACAGTTGAGCCATTATTAATTCCTTATCAATACGCCCGGGATGCCCAGAACGCCGTGAGGCGTTCCCAGGTCAGTTCCTGCGTTGAATGAAGTTGTAATCCCGCATGGTTCAGGCCAGGCCCAATCCCGACCGACAGCATGCCTGCGGCGTTGATCGCATCTACCCCTGCGGCAGCATCTTCGATACCAATGGCCTCTTCAGGACGTACGTTCAGTCCTTTACAGGCCGCAAGGAAGATTTCCGGGTCCGGCTTTGAGCGGCAAATGCGCGACGCATCGGCGCAAAAATCGAAAGCCTGATGAATACCCAACGCGTGCAAAATCCCAGGGGCATTAAGCGATACGGATGCCAGGCCAATTTTGACCTTCGCGGCGCGAATATCCGCCAGCACCTCGCGAATACCCGGGAGCAGCGAGTCCTGCGTCAGTGATGCCAGCGACTGGACGTAAAGCGCGTTTTTTTTCGTCGCCAGCGCCAGGCGCTGCTCGTCACTGAACATCCCCTCTTTCCCGCCATGTTTCAGAATGCGCTGGAGGGAGTCCATACGGCTTATTCCCTTCAGCTGTTCGTTAAATACTTCATCGAAGGTGATACCAATCTCCTCCGCCACGGCGCGCCAGGCCAGAAAGTGAAGATGCGCGGTATCGGTTATCACCCCGTCCAGATCGAATACAACAGCGTTAAGCGTCATGGCGCCCCTCCGTGGTAGCGGTCCCATTAACAGATGCAAGAAAGTCCTTACGCTCACAGACCTTTCGCCCTGATACATGCAGCGTTTTACCCCACAGCATCAACGTGACAGGTGCGGTGGTTTCAATGGTTAACTGGTCATCTTCACAGGTAATGTGCATCGTTGCGTCCCGCCACCGCAGCGGGAAGGCGAGTTTCTGCCAGTGAGCAGGCAGCTTCGGCGCAAGATGCAGCTCCCCTTCGCTAATGTGCAGGCCAGCAAATCCTTGAATGGCGCCCAGCCAGATCGCACCGGTGGCGGCGGCATGAATACCGTCATCACTGCTGTGCGGGTCATCCCCCAGGTCGATGGCAATCCCATCGCGCCAGAAGGCATACGCCCCCTCGGTGTCACCGCAGCGTGCGAGCACAATGCCGTGAATGGCTTTACTCAGGGATGAATCATGGATCGTGCGTGGCTCGTAGAACGCCAGATTGGCGGCACATTGTTGCGGCGTAAACCGTTCCGGCAGCAGGTAGTTAAGCATTACCACGTCAGCCTGCTTCAGGATCTGCATCTCGTTCACTTCCGCGCGAGAGTAATCAAGCAGAATGGTTTGCTTACCCGCTTTGGCTTTATAGCGGCTCAGATCGATGGCAGGTTTCGCCATGAAGGTATCATCCTGCGGGATCACACCGTTTGCGTCGGCCTCTGGCAGCCACAGGCGCGCCAGGAACTTCCCGGCATTCTCCGTAAAACGCGCATCTTCACGCCCAAACATCGCCATAAACTGACGCGCGCAGGCAACGTTGTGCCAGGCCAGATAGTTGGTGTAGGCGTTGTTGTTGACATGCTCGGTGTATTCATCCGGTCCGATCACGTCATGGATCTCAAGACGACCATTAATTTCCGTCGCGCGTCCCATCCAGAACGAAGCGGTTTCCATCAGTAGCGTCAGGCCCTCATTGCGCATAAAGTCATCGTCGTGTGTTGCCTGCCAGTAAGCGACAACGGCCCAGGCAATATCAGCCACGATGTGGTGTTCAGCGAGTGCGGAGGCGACCTTCTGGCGAATCCCGGTGCGGATGTTAATGGCTGCGAATTCTGGCGTCTCTTCCTGTCCGCTGGCGGCGCTTTCCCACGGGAACAACGCGCCTGGCCAACCGTTACGGCGTGCTTTTTCGCGCGCGCCAGAAAGATTCAGCCAGCGATAGCGCAGCAGGCTGCGGGCAATCTGTGGACGGGTAAACAGATGGAACGGCAACAGGAAAATTTCGGTATCCCAGAAGACGTGCCCTTTGTACCCTTCCCCCGTCAGCCCTTTCGCGGCAATGCTGCTTCTTTCGCTATGGGCTGGCGTCATTGTCGTCAGGTGCCAGACGGCATAATCCAGCGCCAGCTGATCCTGCTGTTCTGCACAAGTCACTTCCACCCGAGCGTCACGCCATACCGCTTTCCAGGCATACGCTGAGCTTTCAAGCAACGCATCGTAGCCTCTTGCCGCGCAGACTTTGAGATCGGCCAGCGCGTTGCGGGCGAAAGATTCCTGCGAGAGCGCTTTATCGCTGCGATGCGTCAACCAGACGATCTTCTCAAGAGTGACAGTGTCACCTTGCGTGATGGTCAGAGAATGATGAACGCTGAGGCGACGATTTTTGGCGGTGAAACAGCTGTCGCTCTTAGCGGAGAGCTGACAAAACGCCGAAACAACAACTTCAGACGCCCGGTCCTGCATTTCATACACACCCTGCATGTAGTGCTGGTCGAAGACCCTGACCGAGATTTCATCCAGATGCTGCCTGCCGCTGTTCGTTTGTGTCGCATCTATGCCGGTTTTCAGCACGGCCTGAGCGGCGCCATCAAGCGGTGTGATCGAGAGCTGCATTGCCACTAAGGGCAACTGGTCCAGCGAAACAAAACGACGGCTCTCGAGGCGATAGCGTTTTCCGTCCGGCGAACGCCAGACCACGTTACGATGCAGTTCGCCGTTAGCAAAGGCCAGCTCGCGTTGCCACTCAAGAATTTCGCCTGAAAGGAGCGTGAAGTTGACGCCGTCCAGCTCAACTTCAACCCCGGTGACATCCGGCAGATTGATCAGCTCTGTGGTTTCGTTGCGTCCCGCGCGATGATACAGCCCCGCGAGATACATGCCTCTGGTCTGCTGGGTGTAATCTTCTTCATGCGTGGCGCGAATGCCCATGTAGCCATTGCCGCAGGCCATAATGGACGCGTATTTATTCAGGCTATGCGGGCAAAAGCCCGGATCGGTTAATACAGACTGGTTCAGCATAACGTCACGCTTTCCCCTGTTTCCGCGGCTTCATATAACGCCGCGACTAATTGCTGGATCACCAGCCCCTGCTCCGCATCGGCAATCATGATCGGCTCGCCCAATACTCGGCGAACAAACGCGTCCATACTGCGCAGATGTCGGCGATCGTCGGCTTCTTCACGCTGGGTCAGCGTCTGTAAAACACCGGCTTCGTCGTTATAAATGTGTGCCGGGAATAGCGTTGCACCCGCCTTCTCACCACAGAAAGAGACGTTCATGATCGACTGCTCGCGGATATTAAGCGCAAAAGAGGTGTCCAGACGCAGAATGCCACCGTTGCAGAACTCAATCGTGCCAAACAGGGCATCTTCCACGGTAAACTGCGCAGGATCCCATTCGCCAAACTGGCCGGTGTGTTTCCGGTTCCCCAGTCTCTGGAAGCTGTGCGCGGTTACCCGTTTCACGGTCGGGAAGCCCAGGACATACATCGCGGCATCCAGCATGTGAATGCCGATATCGATCAGCGGCCCGCCGCCCTGGAGCGATTTATTGGTGAACACCCCCCACCCCGGCACACCGCAGCGACGCAGCGCCTGCGCGGAGGTGAAGTAAATTTCACCGAGCGTTCCGTTCATTACCGCCTCGCGCAGGAGCTGGGTATCCAGGGCAAAGCGATGGTGAAAATCGTACGCGAGGACTTTTCCGGCCTTGCGCGCCGCGAGACGCATCTCATCCGCCTGGTGCGGCGTCATCGCTGGCGGCTTTTCACACATCACATGACAGCCTGCTTCGAGAGCCGCCATCACATGTTCAAAATGGAACCGGTTAGGCGAACAGACGCTCACCACATCCGGTTTTACTTCCTGCAACATCTCGTGAGCGTCCTGCCATGCCGATGGAATAGCATAACGTTCCGCGAACGCCTGTGCCTGCTCAAGGCGGCTGTCCATGACAGCCACCATTTGAACATCACTGCGCGTGGCGTAATACGAGGCATGCACTTTGTCTGCAACCTGCCCGGCGCCAATAATGGCGACGCGCAGAGGCAAAGGTGTAGAAGCACTCATCACGCTCGTCATCCTTAGCATTCACGCAAGTAAGTGAGAGAGTCCTTATAGGCCTGAGCCGGATCGTCGGCACGCACCCGGCACTCGTACACGACGTAACCCTGATAGTTATCGGCACGCAGCTGATCGAACAGGCTGGCGAAATCGAGGCTGCCGCTGCCCGGCTGATAGCGGTGGTTATCAGCAATGTGCACATGACCCAGCAGGTCGCGGTTCTGATGCAGCGCTTCCGTCAGGGAGTCTTCTTCAATATTCATGTGGTAGAAATCACCGATGATCTGCACGTGCTTCAGGCCATTCTCTTCGATATAACGACGCGCGTCGGCCAGAGTGTTGATCATATGATCCTGATAGCGGTTCAGCGGCTCCAGGTAAACGGTAGTACCGGTGCGCGCTGCCACCTCATCCAGCCAGCGCAGGGAAGCGCTGACCGCTTTGCGATCGCCGTCCAGACTACGTGGCGAAGTCATTGGCGGCAGACGGAAGGTAAACATCCCCCAGGCAGCCGGAACGATAATCCCCTTTCCGCCCACTTCTGCCAGCGCTTCCAGGATGCGTTCAATCTGCTGTAGACCGTTCAGGCGGCGTTCTTCGATGAAATCCCCGATCCAGCCATCGTAACCGCCACAGGCCGTCGTGACTGGCAGGCCGGTGGCTTTGATAGCCGCTTTTACTTCGTCGAGGTTTTCCACCAGCAGTCGGCCATCGATTTCGTAGCCATCAAATCCCATCGCTTTGATGTATTCGAATTTTTCCATGATAGCGGTCGGGAAAAAGGCCTGGTTTTGTGTTGCGATTTTCATGATTTGCTGTCCTTAGCTTAAAAAGTGACGCCCATTTTGATACTGAGTTCCGGGTGCTGATCGACATACTTCATATAGCTTTCCGGGCTGGTGGTGAAGGTGACGACCGGGTCGATCAGGTCTTCACAATTGAGATAACCGTTCATCAGCAATTCCCAGCAGGTCTCTTCAATACGCTTGCGGCTCCAGCGCGGATAATCCGGGTTGGGTTCACTGCATGCGCGGGAGAAGACAATTTTGGCGTTGTTGAAGTGTGCTTCGCGACCAAGGTTGAAGCCCGCCGCAAACGGCTTGGCGAAGGCCACGTAGGAGATGGTGCCGCCGTAGGCGAGACCGCGCAGCGCAGATTGCAGCGCATCTGCGAATCCGCTGGTTTCGATGATCACATCCGCGCCCTGCTTGCCGGTTAGTTTCTTAATTTCCAGACCGACATCGGTACCGATTGGGTTCAGGCAGTGGTCTGCACCGTGACGGCGGGCGATCTCACAGCGGTGTTCGATAGGATCGACACCAATAACCACTGACGCGCCGGCTTTTTTCGCCAGCTGAATCGCAATCTGGCCAATCGCGCCTAGCCCCACAACTACGACGAAATCCCCTACGCGGACGTTAGCATCACGCACGCCGCTCATGGCGAACTGCGCCGGATCGTAACAAACGGCGTTTTTCCAGGATGCGCCCTGCGGCATTTTGCGCAGCTTATAGTTGTTCACCGCGTTAACGATGACCGTTTCCTGCAACGGGCCGTAGCAGCAGACGCTGTCGCCGATCTGGTATTCCGTCACGTCCGCACCACATTCGATGATGTCGCCGACGATCATGTTCCCCAGCTGGAATTTACCAAATTCGATGCCGCGCGCTGCACCTTCTTCACGCGGGGTAAACATCTGCCACTCAGCGTTGAACTCTTCATCAATGAACGGGCTTGCCGCGCGGAAATCCACGACTTCAGTGCCGTGTTTCGGGGCGCCATAACGGGCACGAATCTTCACCTCATGTGCTGCAACAGGACGATCTTCGTATTCCACCAGCGCCGCTACACGAGGCGCTGTCGCAACTAATTTTTTCATGACTGACTCCTTGTTAAAATCGGCCGCCTCAGCCCTTCACGCCGCCGGCGGTCAAACCACTTTTAATGAAACGTTCAGACAGGGCATACATAATGACGACCGGAAGTGCCGTTACCAGCGATGCCGCCATCATACGACCCCAGATGTAATCTGGCGTACTGAAGAGCGTGTTCAGCCCGACCGGCAACGTGAAGTTGCTGGCGCTGGACAGGAAAATGGAGGCGAACAGATAGTCATTCCACGCCACCATGAAGCAGTAGACAAAGACCGACACCAGACCCGAGATCGCCAGCGGCACGGTGATGCGAAAGATGATTTGCAGGCGGTTCAGGCCGTCCATCATCGCGGCTTCTTCGATTTCGTCCGGGATGGTGTCGAAATAGCTGCGCAGCATAAAGACCGCGGTAGGCAACGTCTGCGTGACCATGGTGATGATCAGCGCCAGTTCGGTGTCATAAATGCCGAGCGCGGTGATGATTTTGAACAGCGGCACCACCAGCAGGATCCCGGAGAACATATAGACGGTGTAGAAGCTCGCATTGATCGTCGTGCGCCCTTTAAAGCGCAGTTTGGATAACGCATACGCGCCCAGCGTGCCGAGAAACACCGCAATGACCGAGGAGGTCAGCGACACCACCATGCTGTTACGGAAGTAATCCACAAACGGGAAAATCAGCGGGTTAAAGATGTCGATGTAGTGCTGTAGCGTCCACTCCTGCGGCAGAATGGTCGGGTGCAGCGAGATCGCCTCTTTCGCGCTTTTGAACGACGTCATCAACATCACAAAAAACGGAAACAGCGTGATAATCAGAAATAGCGCCAGTCCCAGATAAAAACCGATACGGCCCAGAACGCGTTTATTTGTTGCCATTGAGGTTTACCCTTTTTCTGGTCAGCAGAATGACAGCGAAGATGATCACAAACAGCACAACGGAAATGGCGGCTGCTTTACCCAGGTCATTGAACGCAAAGGCGGTTTTGTAGAGATATACGCCCAGAATGTCGACCTTGGTGGTGAGCAGATACACATCCGCAAACATGTAGAACATCCAGATGGTTCGCAGCGTGACCACCGTGGCCAGCACCGGCATGATGGCGGGCAACGTCACGATACGAAAACGCTGCCAGGCATTCGCTCCGTCCATCTCTGCCGCTTCGTACAGCGATTTATCAATGGTCTGCAAAATCGCGAGGAACGAGATAAAGGCGTACGGGAAGTAACGCCAGATGGCGAACAGCACAACCAGGACAAAACTGCTGCCAGGATTATCGAACCACAGCGGCGCCTGATCGTAGAGATGCAGCAGATCCACGCCCAGGTAGTTCACAATCCCGTAGCCGTTGTTGAACATGTATTTCCAGGCAAATACCAGTGAAATAGACGGCGTCACGTAGGACAGGATCACCAGTGAACGTGCCGTTTTCCGCATGCGGAATTCACGGTTAAAGAAGATCGCTACGGCCAGTCCCAACCCGGTGCTGCCGAGGACGACCAGCACCGTATACCAGAACGTCATCCACAGGGAGTGCCAGAACGCAGCATCGCCCAGAATGCGAATGTAGTTATCCAGGCCGACAAACACCGCATCAATACGCGGGTTCAGCGGTAAACGTAAAAAACTGATTTCAATGTTGGAAATCATTGGCCAGGCCACCAGGCCCCCCAGCAAAATCAGGCTGGGGGCCAACAGCAGCATGGCGAAAGGCATATCTGAACGACCAGAAAACAACGTCTTCATAATTCCCTTCGCAAAGCGCTCCTATCGTTGTGATATCAGGTCAGTCAGTTTCTTCTGGCTGTTGCTTAACGTCGCATTGAGATCTTTTTGTCCCACCGTCACGTTATGCACCATGGAACTGATAATGCCGGAGCCGGTAACGTCTCCCATGCGGGTAAAGTTTTTGTCGCCCACGGCGCCAAATACCTGGACGTTCGGGAACTGCGCAATCAGCTCGTAAGGCAGTTGGCCAAAGGCTTTGATCACGTCGTTGTTTTTCCAGCTTTCAGTACCCACCACGAGTTTGTTCACCGGCAGCGCCGCACCAGGGGACATCATCACCCAGTCAGACGCGTTTTGAGCCTGCTCCATCCAGGTCACAAATTTTTCTGCCGCCTGCGTTTCCTCTTCGGTCTGGCCGGTCGTGATCGTCAACGAGGTGATCATGCCGTACACGGCTGATGATTTTTCCGTCGGGACCACGAACCCCAGGTTGGCCGGATTGCCATCTTTGTAGACCGCGGGCAGGATATAGGTGGAGTAAACGGCCATCGGCGCAGAGCCGTTCATGAAGGCGTCTTTGATCTCCATGACATCATTCGAGCCCGGCATGGTGTTCGCAGCCAGTGCCCGATAAAACGCCAGCGCTTTCGACATTTCAGGGGTATCGATTTTTACATTGCCGTTTGCATCAAAGACGTTGGCTCCGCCTGACAACGCAAACTGCGAGAAGGCCTGCTCCGTCATGACGCTTTCTGCGGTTGGAAGCGCGATACCGTAATGTTTTTTCGCCGGATCGTTGAGCGCCTGACTGGCTTTCAGCAGTTGCTCCCAGTTGTGCGGTTCTTCGATTCCCGCTGCCGCGAGCGCGTCTTTGTGATACCAGACGCCGGACAGCCAGGCGCTAACCGGTACCCCCGTCCATGCCTTGCCGTCTTCAGTGCGAACAACGCGTAAAATGCCGTCGTAAAAGGTATCTTCACCGACGGCTTTAATCGCGTTGCCAATCGCGTCACGGTCCAGCAGTTGCTCTTTATCCATGACTTTGGCGTAGTCATGGCTGACTTCAATCACTTCCGGTAGCGCGCCAGTACGGGCCAACGTAATGACCTTGGTGTTATAGGCATCTTCCTCAACGGGTACCTGTTTCACCGTAATAGTCGGGTTCTCTTTCTCGAATTTTTCGATCAGTTTCGTAATAACCGCCTGACGCTCCTGTTCTACCGACGAGTGCATAAACTCAATGGTGACCTGAGATGCTTTATCGTCCTTACAGCCTGATAACAGGGCGCACGAAACCAGTGCTGATAACAGCACAATTTTGGGCATTTTCATTTTAGGGTCCTTTTTAGTTTTCTTTAATCCACATTACCTGCCATGGATTGAGGGTCAGTTCCGTACCGCTAATATCTTGTCCTGAGAGTAATTCCGTACCAAAGAGCGTTTGTCCATAAACGGTCTGCATTTTATTGCTAAAATTAAATAATGCTGTCATTCGCTCGCCATTTTCAGCAACACGAACAATTTTAAGAATATGTTCACCGATTGCGTCAAAAATAGCCTGACTATCCGGATGGAATGCACGCTCGCCGCGACGAATAGCAATAAGCTCACTCAAACGAGAATAAATTTGATAACGAATACTCTTCTTATTATTGAGCTCCAGATCAACCTGACCTGCGGTGTATTTCTTCCTGTTTATCGCGCGGTTATATCCGAGACGTTCGAGACCTTCATAATCGTTACGCGAACCAAGAATGCTTTGAATATATACAGCCGGTACGCCAGGAAAACTTAACAACACAGCATGCGCCAGGATGAACCGCGCAATGCGCTCATCATCTGAGCTGTCTCGCAAACTCAACGCATCAAGATAGGTGACATTAATTTCATAGGGGCTTCGCGTTCCGTCAGGATTATTTTTCCAGTTGACCAGTGCGCCTTCCTGCTGAAGCTTATCGACCAGAGAGAGGATCTCTGATTCCGGAAGGATGCCGCGTAACGGGTTCAAACCGATACCATCATGCGAGGCCAGGAAATTAAACCAGGTGGTATGCGTTGAAGGCAGCGCCAGTGACCCCGCCCACTGGCATAGGGCTTTAACATCCTGACGATGAACAGCATGCAGCACCAGCGGCGGTAAGGAAAACTGATAGACCATCTGGGCTTCATTTTCACCATCACCGAAGTAAGAGATATTGTCTTTGTGGGGAACATTTGTCTCAGTGATGATCACCGTTCCAGGCGCCACGGCGTCCGTAATGGCGCGGAACAGCTGGATAAGGCAATGGGTTTGTTCCAGATGGATACAGGTAGTTCCCGGGATCTTCCACATAAACCCGACCGCATCCAGACGGATATAACGCGCCCCTTCCATGAGGTAATGGAGCAGAACGTCAACCATGGCAATCAGCACCTGCGGCGAGGCGAAATTGAGATCGATCTGGTCATCGCTGAATGTGGTCCACAGATGACGAACGCTGCCATCATGAAGCGTGAACGGCGTCAGCAGCGGTAATGCCCGTGGACGCGTCACCGCGGATAAATCGGTTTCGGGGTCGACAGAAATAAAGAAATCTTCGTAGCCCGGCTTCTGCGCCAGATAATTAGCAAACCATTCGCTTTTCGCTGACATATGGTTGCAAACGAAGTCAAACATTAAGCTGGCAGACTGTTTTAATTCCGCGACATCTCGCCAGGTTCCGGTTTCAGGTGCAACCTCGTGATAATCAATAACGGAAAATCCATCATCCGAAGACCACGGATAAAAAGGTAACAGATGGACATGGGAAAACGTGCGAGAAAGCCATTCATTATAGAACCGGGTAAATACCGGCAACGCTTTCTCCCCTTTCGCAGAGAACTGATCGGCATAGGTAATCAGCACAACGTCTTTTTCATCCCAGCCTGACTTACGCTTTTCAGTAATATTAACCGCCGCTTTTTCAAGCTTAGTTAATAACACGTTAAGGTGTGCATCTGAAAATGATTCACCGTAGATATGATTGATGAGTTTTTTAATTTTTGCGTTCACATTATTTTCCATGGTAGCGGTCCCACGGAGTGGCAATCTACTCCCATGAAAAATATCTGTCAACGGACCCGGGGGCAGAAAGCAGCAATCTCAGCGCAGCGCAACGCATTATTGTGAGCTGCCGCAAAGAAAGCAGAAAAGCAGAAGAAACGCAGAAAGGAAAGTCATGCCCCTTCTCTGGGCGAGAAAGGGCGTATGCGGGAGGATCTAGCGTGACAGGTAGCGCCGGGAAACGCGTTTTGCCAGTTTCTGTAACAGCGGCTCCAGCGCGACCGCCAGCATCATTCTGACCGGCTTGCGGGCAACAGACTTGATCGCCCAACCCGCTACACCGGCCGGGCCATAACGTAACGCCGTCATCAGAACCAGTTTACCTGCGATTTTCAGGCCGGGTTTTACCTTCTGACCGGCCTGTTGCCAGTTTTGTTTCATGTAAGTTCTCTCTTAAAGCTGACGAAAACGACTTCTCAGCGTAAAGGTATCGGAGGTGACATAACGTTCCATCTCGCGCAATCGCTGCTCCCCTGCGCTCAGCTGTTCATCCACCGCGTTCAGGAGACCGCTGCTGGTTGGCGTGTTCTCAGCATCCAGCTCACCTTCCGGCATAGGATCGAGCACAAACGACAGAATGATGTAGGCCACCAGGGTAATAAAGGCCAGGCCGAAGAAAATCGACAATACCGTGACCACACGCACCAGTTTTACCGGGACATCCAGATAGTGCGCCAGCCCGGCGCAAACGCCCCGAACCATGCCCTGCTGTGGGATCCGCCACAGTTTTTTATTCAGATTCAGTCCAGCCATTACCGTTCCCTCCAGTTCGGGTGTTCCGCATCCAGGATCGCTTCCAGCGCCTGAATACGTTCGCGCATTTTATTTGCCTCGGCAGAGAGCTGCGCCAGCCGCTGTTGTTCACTTTGCGACAGCTCCCCGCGTGAAGAGCGGTTGCTGTAGTGCAGCCATAACCAGATGGGCAGAACAAACAGCACGAAAATGGTCAGGGGTATAGCCAGAAAAAGCGCGCTCATGTGTACTCCTTGTCTTACGATGCGGCACGCTCAGGTGCCGCAGGAATTATTATTGGTTGTCTTGTTTCATTTTGGCTTTCAGCGCAGCCAGTTGCTCGCTAATTTCATCATCGGCCTTCAGGTCAGCAAACTGCTGATCGAGGGTTTTCTGTTTACCGATGCTGTGGCTTTCGGCTTCCGCTTCCATGTGGTCGATACGGCGTTCAAACGATTCGAAACGCGCCATCGCTTCATCCAGCTTGCCGCTGTCCAGCTGGCGACGCACGTCGCGGGATGAGCTTGCAGCCTGGTGGCGCAGCGCCAGCGCCTGTTGACGCGCACGGGTTTCGCTGAGTTTGTTTTCAAGCTCACCAATCTCTTTCTTCATACGCGTCAGAGTATCATCCACCAGCGTCACTTCATGCTCCAGCGTGGCAACCATGTCGGTCAGCTTCTGCTTCTCAATCAGCGCAGCGCGGGCCAGATCTTCTTTATCTTTACGCAGCGCCAGTTCCGCTTTTTCCTGCCATTCGTTAAGCTGGGCAGTCGCTTGCTCGATACGACGCGTTAACTGCTTTTTCTCTGCCAGCGCGCGTGCGGAGGTGGAGCGTACTTCAACCAGCGTGTCTTCCATCTCCTGAATCATCAGGCGCACCAGCTTCTGCGGATCTTCCGCTTTCTCCAGCAGCGAGTTGATGTTGGCGTTCACGATGTCGGCAAAACGAGAAAAAATACCCATAATTCAATCCTCATAGTTCTGTTATCGGGCGATGCCCTGCTGAATAGTTAATACAAATCCCATGCCAACTTTTTATCTTATTGATTTTACTGAGTGTGATTGATATTTATCCAGCTAACGGCTATTCTCACCTGGTGAATATCACTAAGGAGTGGTTAATTTCATCATGGCTGAATATAAAGATAATTTGCTTGGCGAAGCTAACAGCTTCCTGGAAGTGCTTGAACAGGTATCGCGCCTCGCGCCGCTCAATAAACCGGTGCTGATTATCGGTGAGCGCGGAACGGGTAAAGAACTTATCGCTAACCGCCTGCACTTTCTGTCTGGCCGCTGGGACGGCCCTTTTATTTCCCTTAACTGCGCGGCGTTGAATGAAAATCTGCTCGACACCGAGCTGTTTGGTCATGAAGCTGGCGCCTTCACTGGCGCACAAAAACGGCATCCCGGACGCTTTGAGCGCGCCGATGGCGGAACGCTCTTTCTCGACGAGCTGGCGACCGCGCCGATGCTGGTGCAGGAAAAGCTGCTGCGCGTCATTGAGTACGGTGAACTGGAACGCGTTGGCGGCAGTCAGCCGCTTCAGGTCAACGTTCGCCTGGTATGCGCCACCAACGCCGACCTGCCCGCGATGGTGGCTGAGGACAAATTCCGCGCCGACCTGCTGGACAGGCTGGCTTTCGATGTTGTACAGCTGCCGCCACTGCGGGAGCGTCGCAGCGATATCATGCTGCTGGCCGATCAATTTGCCATTCAGATGTGCCGGGAACTGGGCCTGCCGCTCTTTCCGGGCTTCAGCGAACGGGCCACCGAGACCCTGCTCGGTTATCACTGGCCGGGCAATATTCGTGAACTGAAAAACGTGGTGGAACGGTCCGTTTACCGGCATGGCAGCAGCGAGACCGAACTGGACAACATTATTCTCGATCCGTTTCGGCGCGAGGATAAACAGCCCCCGGCTGCGGCGACGCGCCAGCAGGATCCGGCGTTTCCACTCGATCTACGCCAGTTCCAGCATCAGCAGGAACAACAGTTGCTCGAGCAGAGCCTGAAAGAGGCGAAATATAATCAGAAACGGGCGGCTGAACTACTGGGTCTGACCTACCATCAGTTAAGGGCATTGCTCAAAAAACATCAAATGCGCTGACATTATCAGCACTTACCCCCAGACATTTTTACGAAGCAGGCGTAAGTGCGATACACTTTGCAGATCGAATCTAAAAACCTTAAAAACTATGCGCCTGGTTTTATCGTCCCTGTTTGCACTCGGTCTGTTCAGCAATCTGGCCTTTGCTGCGCCCGATCGCGCTGTGCCCCCTGATATCCGAGAGAGTGGTTTCGTCTATTGTGTCAGCGGGCAAGTTGATACCTTTAACCCACAAAAAGCGGGGAGCGGCCTGATTGTTGATACGCTGGCCGCGCAGCTCTACGATCGCCTGCTCGACGTCGATCCTTACACCTATCGGCTGGTCCCGGAGCTTGCCGAAAGCTGGGAGGTAATGGATAACGGCGCAACATACCGCTTCCGCCTGCGCGATGACGTCGCTTTTCAGCACACCCCATGGTTTACGCCAACCCGTAAACTCAACGCGGATGACGTGGTTTTCACCTTCCAGCGCATCTTTAACCGCAACCATCCATGGCACAACGTCAACGGCGACAACTTCCCCTATTTCGACAGTTTGCAGTTTGCTGATACGGTCAAAAGCGTTCGTAAGCTGGATAACCGCACGGTTGAGTTTCGCCTGACGCGCCCGGACGCCTCCTTCCTCTGGCATCTGGCGACGCACTACGCCTCGGTCATGTCAGCAGAATACGCGGATCAGCTGACGAAAAAGGATCGTCAGGAACGTCTCGATCGTGAGCCTGTGGGCACAGGTCCGTTCCAGTTAGCAGAGTACCGCGCCGGACAATACATTCGCCTGCAACGTCACGATCGTTTCTGGCGCGGCAAACCGCTGATGCCGCAGGTGATTGTTGATCTGGGTTCAGGTGGCACAGGCCGACTCTCCAAACTGCTGACCGGCGAGTGCGACGTGCTTGCCTGGCCTGCGGCCAGCCAGTTGACCATTTTGCGCGACGACCCACGCCTGCGCCTGACCCTGCGCCCGGGAATGAACATCGCTTATCTGGCGTTTAACACCGATAAGCCGCCGCTGAATAATCCGGCCGTGCGCCATGCGCTGGCGTTAGCGATCAACAACCAGCGTCTGATGCAGTCGATTTACTACGGGACCGCGGAAACCGCCGCCTCTATTCTGCCGCGCGCCTCCTGGGCCTATGACGGCGAGGCGAAGATTACGGAATATAATCCGGCGAAAGCGCGCGAACAGCTTAAAGCGCTGGGGGCAGAAAACCTGACGCTACAGCTGTGGGTGCCCACCAGCTCTCAGGCATGGAACCCAAGCCCGCTGAAAACGGCTGAGCTGTTGCAGGCTGATATGGCGCAGGTGGGCGTTAAGGTGATCATCGTGCCTGTCGAAGGCCGTTTCCAGGAGGCGCGTCTGATGGACATGAATCACGACTTAACGCTGGCTGGCTGGTCCACCGACAGTAACGACCCGGACAGCTTCTTCCGTCCGCTGCTGAGCTGTGCGGCAATCAACTCCCAGACCAACTACGCCCACTGGTGTAACCGGGAATTTGATGCCGTGCTGCAAAAAGCGTTGGCGTCTCAACAGCTTGCCTCACGCATTGAGGCCTACGATGAAGCGCAAAATATTCTGGCCAGAGAACTTCCCGTGTTGCCGCTTGCCTCTTCCCTGCGCCTCCAGGCCTACCGTTACGATATTAAAGGGCTGGTACTCAGCCCGTTTGGTAACGCCTCCTTCGCGGGCGTGACCCGTGAGAAAGAACAAGAGGTGAAGAAACCATGATTATATTTACCTTGCGTCGGCTGCTGTTACTGCTGGTCACCCTGTTCTTCCTGACCTTTGTCGGCTTTAGCCTGAGCTACTTTACGCCGCACGCCCCGCTTCAGGGCTCATCTCTCTGGGACGCCTGGCTGTTCTGGTTTAATGGCCTGCTGCACTGGGATTTTGGCGTGTCCAGCATCAACGGACAGCTCATTTCCGAGCAGCTGAAAGTGGTTTTCCCGGCCACCATGGAGCTGTGTATACTCGCCTTTAGCTTTGCCCTCATGGTGGGGATCCCGGTGGGGATGCTGGCGGGCATTTATCGTAATAAGTGGCAGGATAAATTCATCAGCGCGCTTGCCTTAATTGGCTTTTCCATCCCTGTTTTCTGGCTGGCGCTACTGCTTACCCTCTTCTTCTCACTGACGTTAGGCTGGCTGCCGGTGTCTGGCCGTTTTGACCTGCTTTATAACGTGCAAACGGTGAGCGGCTTCGCCATCGTTGACGCCTGGCTTTCTGATTCAGTCTGGCGCGACGAGATGATCGTGAGCGCGCTGCGCCACATGGTGCTGCCGGTACTCACGCTGGCCGTCGCGCCGACGACCGAAGTGATCCGCCTGATGCGCATCAGCACTATTGAAGTCTTCGATCAAAACTATGTGAAAGCCGCCGCCACGCGCGGACTGTCTCGCCTGACGATTCTACGTCGCCATGTGCTGCACAATGCGTTGCCCCCCGTTATCCCACGTCTTGGGCTGCAATTCTCAACCATGCTGACGCTGGCGATGATCACCGAGATGGTTTTCAGCTGGCCGGGCCTTGGGCGCTGGATGATCAACGCCATTCGCCAGCAGGATTACGCGGCGATCTCTGCCGGCGTGATGGTGATTGGCTCGCTGGTCATTATTGTTAACGTTGTTTCCGATATTTTGGGTGCCATGGCCAACCCATTGAAGCATAAGGAATGGTATGCCTTACGATAACGTCTACAGCGAAAAGCGCACGCCCGGTGCGCTACGTACCGTGTGGCGTAATTTTTACGGCGACACCACGGCGATGATCGGCTTTTACGGCTGCATTGGCCTCGTGTTGCTGTGCGTTTTGGGTTCATGGTTTGCGCCGTATGGCATCGATCAGCAGTTCCTGGGTTATCAGCTTTTACCGCCGTCGTGGTCGCGTTACGGGGAGGTTTCGTTCTTCCTGGGGACTGACGATCTCGGACGCGACGTGCTAAGTCGTTTGCTGAGCGGCGCCGCACCGACGGTAGGCGGCGCGTTCGTGGTCACCCTGGCTGCCGCGATCTGCGGCCTGGCACTGGGCATTTTTGCCGGCTCAACCCACGGGCTGCGGTCGGCCGTGCTTAACCATATTCTGGATACCCTGCTCTCTATTCCTTCGCTGCTGCTGGCGATTATCGTCGTGGCCTTTGCGGGGCCGCACCTCACCCATGCGATGTTCGCCGTCTGGCTGGCCATTCTGCCGCGCATGGTGCGCTCGGTTTACAGCCTGGTTCACGACGAACTGGAGAAAGAGTATGTCGTCGCCGCCCGTCTGGATGGCGCCACCACGTTTAATATTTTGTGGTTTGCCGTGCTGCCTAACATTGCTGCCGGGCTGGTGACGGAGATCACCCGCGCCCTGTCGATGGCGATTCTGGATATCGCAGCGCTGGGCTTCCTGGACCTTGGCGCGCAGCTTCCCTCCCCGGAATGGGGCGCCATGCTCGGCGATGCGCTGGAGCTGATTTACGTTGCGCCGTGGACGGTCATGCTGCCGGGCGCGGCCATCATGGTGAGCGTGCTGCTCGTTAACCTGCTGGGCGACGGGATCCGCCGCGCAATCAATGCGGGGGTGCAATAATGCCGTTACTCGATATCCGCAACCTCACGATCGAAATTAAAACGGGCGAAGGCTGGGTCAAGGCCGTGGATCGCATCAGTATTACGCTCGCAGAGGGCGAAATCCGCGGGCTGGTGGGCGAATCGGGCTCAGGGAAAAGTCTGATCGCCAAAGCCATTTGCGGCGTGGCGAAGGACAACTGGCGGGTGACCGCCGACCGTATGCGTTTCGACGACATCGATCTGTTGCGTCTCTCCCCGCGCGAACGCCGTAAACTGGTGGGCCATAACGTCTCGATGATTTTCCAGGAGCCGCAATCCTGTCTCGATCCGTCCGAGCGCGTCGGGAAACAGCTTATGCAGAACATTCCCGGCTGGACCTATAAAGGCCGCTGGTGGCAGCGTTTCGGCTGGCGTAAACGCCGTGCCATTGAGCTGTTGCACCGTGTCGGGATCAAAGACCATAAAGACGCGATGCGCAGTTTCCCCTACGAACTGACGGACGGTGAATGCCAGAAAGTGATGATAGCTATCGCCCTGGCGAATCAGCCGCGTCTGCTGATTGCGGACGAACCGACGAACGCGATGGAGCCAACCACCCAGGCGCAGATTTTCCGCCTGCTCACGCGTCTGAATCAAAATAACAACACCACCATTTTGCTGATCAGCCATGACCTGCAAATGCTGAGCAAGTGGGCGGATAAAATTGACGTAATGTATTGCGGCCAGACGGTAGAAACCGCGCCAAGCGAAGACCTGGTGACAACGCCGCATCATCCCTACACGCAGGCGCTGATCAGGGCGATCCCTGACTTTGGCAGCGCGATGCCGCACAAAAGCCGTCTGAATACGCTGCCTGGCGCGATACCGCTGCTGGAATCGCTGCCCATTGGCTGCCGTCTGGGTCCGCGTTGCCCGTATGCTCAGCGTAAATGCATCGAAACACCGCGCCTGACAGGGCCGAAAAACCATCTGTTTGCCTGTCATTTCCCGCTGAACATGGAGAGAGAGTGAAATGGTCGAAACCTTACTGGAAGTACGTAACCTGAGTAAGACCTTTCGCTATCGCACCGGCCTGTTTCACCGTCAGACCGTCGAGGCGGTTAAACCCCTGAGCTTTACGCTGCGCGAAAAGCAGACGCTGGCGATTATCGGTGAAAACGGCTCGGGCAAATCGACCCTGGCAAAAATGCTCGCGGGTATGGTCGAGCCGAGCGGCGGTGAAATACTGATTGACGATCATCCTCTGGAATTTGGGGACTACTCTTTCCGCAGTCAGCGCATCCGGATGATTTTTCAGGATCCGTCGACGTCCCTGAACCCGCGCCAGCGTATTTCCCAGATCCTGGATTTCCCGCTGCGGTTGAATACCGACCTGGAGCCGGAAGCGCGTCGCAAACGGATTGTCGAAACCCTGCGTTTGGTAGGCCTCCTGCCCGACCATGTCAGCTATTACCCGCACATGCTGGCCCCGGGCCAAAAACAGCGTCTCGGTCTGGCCCGTGCGCTGATCCTGCGCCCGAAGGTCATCATCGCCGACGAAGCGCTGGCGTCGCTGGATATGTCGATGCGTTCGCAGCTCATTAACCTAATGCTGGAGTTACAGGAAAAACAGGGTATCTCGTATATCTACGTGACTCAGCACCTGGGCATGATGAAGCACATCAGCGATCAGGTGCTGGTGATGCACCAGGGTGAAGTTGTCGAGCGCGGCAGTACCGCTGACGTGCTGGCCTCCCCGCTCCACGATCTGACAAAACGCCTGATTGCCGGCCACTTTGGTGAAGCATTGACGGCGGACGCGTGGCGTAAAGATCGTTAGCCGTTGCGTAACCCGCTTGCCAGCAGAGTAAACACCTCTATGGCATGCGGAAGTGTCTTCTGCGGTTCATCGCTCGCGGCAATCAGCAGAGCCGCATTCAGCGCAGCGCCATTCAGCAGATGGGCTGCGACTCGGGCATCCATCTTTTTGATTACGTTGCACTCCATCATTTTTTCGATGGTCTGACGGGTCGACTCAAGGCAGCTGTTCTGGCTGGGCCATTGCGCCGGATCGCCCAGAACAGCCGGGCCGTCAAGAAGCACGATACGCTGAACTTCCGGAACGAGCGCCATTTTGATATAGGCGATGCCCTCCGCCAGCAGTCGCTCCCAGTCATCTTCGGCGGCGGCGGCAATCGCTTTTGCGTTTGCTGCCATTTCGCTGTCTATCTGCGCGACCACCGCTGCCAGTAATCCCTTCTTGTCGTTGAAATTATGATATAGCGCGCCGCGTGTTAACCCCACGCTTGCCGTGAGTTCATCCATTGACGCTGCGGCATAGCCTTTTTCAGCAAATGCCTTCCGCGCCGCCTGAATCATTTTCTCGCGATTTTCCTGGGCCGTTTCAGCGCGACGTTTTGTAGCCATGGGACTTCCTTCATTAAGCGGTAATTATAATTTGACATACGCGGCGCATGTGGATTACATTTTTGACATACATCGCGTATGTTACTTCTACTGCGCAACCACAACAATACCCCTGACAGAAAAGGAAAAGCCATGCATCCACGTGACCCCGTCTTTCCGGCTAATCGCCATGCTCTTTATGAAGAGCATGGCTATTCAGCTGCAATCCGCTCTGGCGATCTGTTATTTGTTTCCGGTCAGGTTGGCAGCCGCAGCGATGGCACACCTGAACCCGACTTCCCCGCTCAGGTGCAGTTGGCGTTCGATAATTTACGGGCGACTCTGGCAGCCGCAGGATGTACTTTTGACGATCTGATCGATGTCACGACGTTTCATACCGATCCTGAAAACCAGTTTCCCGTCATCATGGAGGCGAAAAAACTGGCATTTCCGCACGCTCCTTACCCAAACTGGACAGCAATAGGCGTTAACTGGCTTGCGGGTTTTGATTTCGAAATTAAGGTTATCGCCAGGATCCCTACGCCCGCGAATTAACATAAGGCAGCAAACTGATTTACCGTTAAGCTATCACTGACGCACAAATGAAAGACAGCATCAGTAACTATATTCTCTCCTGGGTAGAAGAAAATAACTTTACTATTTTACACATTGATGATTTGGTTGCAGATATTGGATACAGCAGAAGAACCATCGAAACATGGTTTAAAGAGAAGTATCGGCTCTCTTTAGGTGAGTATATTCTCCGAAGGAGGTTAAGCCGTGCCGCCATTATGCTGAGAATGACGTCGATTCCGGTGACGGATATTGCGTATTTATTCCATTACCAGAGCAGCCAGGGATTTTCCAGAGCCTTTAAAAAAATGATGGGGCTGACACCCTCTGAGTACAGATGTGCCAGAGGGTGGAATTTTGACATCTTACAGCCCTCTTTTTTATTAAGCGAACTGGAAACGCCTGAGCTTGAGGTCTGCTTTCTGGATGAAACGTTTGTCTATACGTATGAAATTATCGAGCACGATCATCTTTTTGATACCTCGGTACATGATATTACTAAAAAAATCAAAAAGCTCCTGACAGAAAACCGCCATGATATCGATAAAATTATTCTGACGCCCCGCCGCCCCGAGTTAGGCAAAAGCCGATCGTATCTGGTCGAGGTATTAATATCGTACGCTTTACAAAGCGACACCGTGACAAATAAAAAATCCTGCGTTGTGCGGGGGAGATACGCAAAGATGCCCTTTAGCGGTAGCTGGGAAAGCTACAGCGCGTTTAACAAAATTGCCTTCGTTAAGGCGATGGTAAATAAACGCCTGACGTTGCGCGACGGTAATTACCTGATGAAAATTAATGCGTACAGCGATGAGTCTGTCGATTTTGATGTGTTCATCCCCATCCTGTAACCTCAGCTGCATTCAGCCTGTCTGGTAACAATTCTGTTTTTACCGTTGTGCTTAGCCTCATACAACGCCTCGTCCACGTCACGCATAATATCATTGCTGTTGACGTTATTCTGAATGGCTGAGCACACGCCGATACTTAATGTGACCTGTACCGGGAGAGCATAATGATACCCCGGCCCGGTGCGCTGTTGAACGTTCTGGCGAATACGCTCCGCGACGGCAATAGCCTGATTACTGTCGGTATCCGGCAGAAGTAGACCAAATTCCTCACCTCCCAGTCGGGCAAAGATGTCGTTATCGCGAATGCTGTCTTTGATAATATCCACGACCGCCAGAATCACGCGATCCCCCACAAGATGGCCCCAGTTATCGTTTATCGACTTAAAGTTGTCGATGTCCAGCATCATAATGCTGGCCCCCTTTTCTGTCCTGAGCGAGCGGACCCGCGGAAGTGCCTCATAAAAATATTTACGGTTGTAAATCTGAGTAAGCGGATCGCGATCAGCCCGATCGCCAAAAATTTTCAACAGGTTAAAGACATGGAACATTAAGGTACAAATCACAAATAATTTACTGAGGACCTCTACTGCCCGGCTGATATACCAGAGCGACAGATTGTAGGTATCAAGCAGTAAGAGGAAAAAATTGTAAACGATGGCGGAAAGGCAGACCACAATAATACTGTTCCAGATCCCGGACGCCAGGCGTGTCACAGAGATCATATAACAAAGTAAAGCCGACCAGAGCAGGATCAGAACGTTCACGTACCTGATATCCCAGACAGGATAATGCTGTTCATCTGCGTATGCTGCAATCGTTAATGTCCAGGCCGGATGGTAGCTGCTGAGATAATGGGCCAGCATCGGAAACATAACCAGTGACATCATTAATGCTAACGTCATGCTGATCTTATTTCGGAATCTGAGCGTGGATCGTCTCGTGATTTTCTCCACACGGACCGCCAGCGCCAGTAATACGATAAAACTCAGCTGCCGGAAAAAATAGAATATCGCGGTATCGTTGGTTTTTGCCGCCTGGGTAAAACCAGCGTGCTCCGGAAGCTGAATAACAATGATCGTCTCAATGAAATAAACCAGCCCGCTAAGAAATGCCAGGCTCAGAATGAATAATGAAAAACGCGATCGGTCGGAGGCATACAGCATCTGGATAAAAATAAAGATAATGGTATCCAGAAAGAACAGCGCAATCATGACAATCAAATAGGTGGTCATAGGCACCCTGAAACCAGGATTATCATTCACGCAAAAGGAGTTCACCGCGATCATAAGCGCAAAAAGCACCGCACCTGACAGCATGATCAGTTTTTCGGCCAACGTTATATTTTTCATCTTCCTTCTTACCGCACACAGATAAAGACGCAAAATGGCATAGCCGTTATCGACCCTCGCGCAATTTTAAAGCGTTTAAAGGGCTTAACGGATCATTTTGCGCAAAAGCCGCTGGACACATCAGCATGAGGGCGGCGTCACGGTGCCCGCTGGTTGGATGAGGCGAACCCCGCGTGCGGTGATATACTGCTGAAATACACACGAAACAGCCTGATGAAGAGTCAGTTCTACCTCTTCCGTGAGCCCATTCACGGCGCAGGAGCGAGAAATATCGTGACACATGGGGCTGTGAGTGGGCTATAATTTCGAGCTAATTTCGAATGATTTTGAAATACTGCCTGTAACGCTATGAATTACAAGGCAAAATAAGCAATGAATATAAGGATTAAAGCTATGGGTTTTCTTTCCGGTAAGCGCATTCTGGTGACTGGCGTTGCCAGCAAACTGTCCATCGCATACGGCATCGCACAGGCAATGCATCGCGAAGGCGCTGAGCTGGCGTTCACCTACCAGAACGACAAGCTGAAAGGCCGTGTTGAAGAATTTGCCGCGCAGCTGGGTTCCAGCATTGTTCTGGAATGTGACGTTGCACAAGACGAAAGCATTGATGGCATGTTTGCTGAACTGGCAAAAGCATGGCCGAAATTCGACGGTTTTGTTCACTCCATCGGCTTCGCTCCTGGCGACCAGCTGGACGGCGACTACGTGAACGCGGTTACCCGTGATGGCTTCAAAATCGCCCACGACATCAGCTCCTACAGCTTCGTTGCAATGGCAAAATCCTGCCGCGCGATGCTGAATCCGGGCGCAGCCCTGCTGACCCTGTCCTACCTCGGCGCAGAACGTGCTATCCCTAACTACAACGTTATGGGTCTGGCGAAAGCGTCTCTGGAAGCCAACGTGCGCTACATGGCGAACGCGATGGGTCCTGAAGGCGTGCGTGTTAACGCTATTTCTGCGGGTCCAATCCGTACCCTGGCCGCTTCCGGTATCAAAGATTTCCGTAAAATGCTGGCACACTGCGAAGCGGTTACCCCGATTCGTCGTACCGTTACCATCGAAGATGTGGGTAACTCTGCGGCCTTCCTGTGCTCTGACCTTTCCGCAGGTATCTCCGGCGAAGTGGTTCACGTTGACGGCGGCTTCAACATCGCTGCAATGAACGAGCTGGAAATCAAATAAGCTTGTCACTCTCTTCCCGCCAGGGAAGAGAGTTTCCCCCCCGCCCGCCCCTCGTTATTCCGTTCTGCTATTTGTTATCACCTAACAATATTTTTCCCCTCATCCGCCTTACGCCAGGATATTGATCGCCATTTTGAGATCAAGGAACGCCCATGGAACAACGCCGTTTTTCCGGCAAAGGCCACTGGTATCATGAAACCCAGTCGAATCATTCGCAGACGGACGTTCTGCCGCTGGTGCCCGAAGCCGCTAACGTCGACGACCGTTTTTTGCTCGATTTAGCCCTGCCCGATGACATTCTCGCAAGCTGTGCTGGTTGGCTTACGCCTGCCCGAACCCTGTGTCATCTTTTGTTCCCGCTTGATACTCCCGTGAACCGTCTGCATACGCTCAGCGCCTACGACAGGCTGAGCACGGCATTAACGGTTGCCCAGGCGTGTGGCGTTCAGCGGCTCTGTAACCACTACGCTGCTCTGCTCGCCCCTCTTCCGGGGCCGGACTCCTCCCGGGAAAGCAATCGACGCCTTGCAGAAATTACCCAGTATGCCCGCCAGTTAGCCAGCTCACCCGATGTCATCGATGATAAAGCCCAAAACCAGCTTGATGAGGTTGGACTCACAACGTATGACATTGTGCTTATCAACCAGATCATCGGTTTTGTCGGTTTTCAGGCGCGAGTGGTCGCGGTATTTCAGGCATTGCTTGGCCATCCGGTACGCTGGCTGCCCGGGCACCACATTCAGCCCCATACGCTGCCGGTCAGCTTCAGCAGATGGACCGCCACGCTACCCGCGGTTGAGCTAAAATATGCCAGTGCGCTTCAGCTTGAGGCGCTCTCACGCTGGCAGGCGGAACCGGCGCTTGAAGCGCTCACCCCTGTGCTGTGTCATGAGCCGATGCTGCTTAATCTGACGGGCGAAATTCTGCTTCACCATCCGCGAAGTGAAGGTCCCGTGTCTTCGATGATCTCAGCCGCTCGTGCGCTGCTCGTCGCCTCTCCGGATCGCTTTAGCGCCGCCCAGTTAACGCCCCTGACCGGGTCAGGTCTCTCGCCAGAGAAGGCCATCAACCTGCTAACCCGAGATGCATTTCATGGCTGGCTGGACCGTCTGCGCGTGGCGCTCGGCAAAGAGGAATAACCATACTCTTTACCTAAAGAGCGCTTGCTGTAGCAGTGAGATTCGCGTAAAACTGTCAGCCGCTCAATGGCTACGAAAATAGAACATTATGTTTCAGGACAACCCGCTGCTAGCGCAGCTTAAACAGCAACTGCATTCCCAGACGCCGCGTGCAGAAGGGGTCGTAAAAGCCACGGAAAAGGGCTTTGGCTTTCTTGAAGTTGACGGGCAGAAGAGCTACTTCATTCCGCCTCCTCAGATGAAGAAAGTGATGCATGGCGACCGCATTTCGGCCGTTATTCATACCGAAAAGGAACGAGAGTCTGCCGAGCCGGAAGCACTGATCGAACCTTTCCTGACCCGCTTTGTCGGGAAAGTGCATAAAAAAGACGATCGTCTTTCTGTCGTGCCGGATCATCCTCTCCTGAAAGATGCTATTCCGTGCCGCGCCGCGCGTGGCGTTGAGCATGATTTTGTTGAGGGCGACTGGGCGGTGGCCGAGATGCGCCGTCATCCTTTAAAAGGCGATCGCGGTTTCTACGCCGAGCTTACCCAATACATTACCTTCGGCGACGACCATTTCGTCCCATGGTGGGTGACGCTGGCGCGCCACAACCTTGAAAAAGAAGCGCCTGAGGGCGTGGCGACTGAAATGCAGGACGAAGGTCTGGAACGTCGCGATCTGACGGCGCTGGACTTTGTCACCATCGACAGCGCCAGCACCGAAGATATGGACGATGCGCTGTATGCCGAAGAGACAGCCGATGGCAAACTGCATCTGACCGTCGCCATTGCCGACCCTACCGCATGGATTGTCGAAGGCAGCAAGCTGGACGAGATAGCCAAAGTGCGTTCGTTCACCAACTACCTGCCGGGCTTTAACATTCCGATGCTGCCGCGTGAACTCTCCGACGATCTTTGCTCGCTGCGTGCGCATGAAGTACGTCCGGTGCTGGCCTGTCGGATGACCATTGCGGCTGACGGTACCATTGAAGAAGATATTGAATTCTTCGCCGCCACCATCGAATCCAAAGCCAAGCTGGCCTATGACGACGTGTCCGACTGGCTGGAGAACACGGGCAGCTGGAAACCCGAGTCCGACAACATTGCCGCACAAATTCGTCTGCTGCACCGCGTCTGCCTGAGCCGCAGCGAATGGCGTCAAACCCACGCGCTGGTCTTCAAAGATCGTCCGGACTACCGTTTTGTGCTGGGTGAAAAAGGTGAAGTGCTGAATATCGTCGCTGAGCCGCGCCGTATTGCCAACCGCATCGTTGAAGAAGCGATGATTTCCGCCAACATTTGTGCTGCACGCGTGCTGCGCGACAAATTAGGCTTTGGCATTTACAACGTGCACACCGGGTTTGATCCGGCGAACACCGAAGCGCTGGCTGCCCTGCTGAAAACCCATGACGTACACGTCGATCCTGAGGAAGTGCTGACCCTGCAAGGTTTCTGCAAACTGCGCCGCGAGCTGGACGCACAGCCGTCAGGGTTCCTCGACAGCCGTATTCGCCGCTTCCAGTCCTTTGCGGAAATCAGCACCGAGCCAGGCCCGCACTTCGGCCTTGGCCTTGAGGCTTACGCGACCTGGACCTCCCCGATCCGTAAGTACGGCGACATGGTTAACCATCGTCTGCTGAAAGCGATCATCAAAGGGGAATCTGTTGCCCGCCCACAGGATGATACGACATTGCAGATGGCAGAACGTCGCCGTCTCAACCGTATGGCGGAGCGTGATGTCGGCGACTGGTTGTACGCGCGCTTCCTGAATGATAAGGCAGGGACTGATACCCGTTTCCCGGCTGAAATCATTGACATCAGCCGCGGCGGTATGCGGGTTCGTCTGGTGGATAATGGCGCCGTTGCCTTTATTCCTGCCCCGTTCCTGCATGCTGTTCGCGACGAACTGGTTTGTAGCCAGGAAAACGGGACCGTGCAAATTAAAGGCGAAACGGTTTACAAGGTCACTGACGTGATTGATGTCACCATCGCTGAAGTGCGCATGGAAACCCGCAGTATTATCGCGCGCCCTGCCGCCTGATAACCGCGTAAACTTCCGGCCGTTCCGTTAAGGGGTGGCCGGGAGTTCTCACCTGAATTATCTCCCGCAAAATCATCGTTTTTTCTCACACTTTTCTGTTTCCCATCGCCACATTTCGCCAGAATTATCTACAGTAAAAGAGAGCCGTCATTATCGACTGCAAATGAATAATTTGTGCGCTACTCAGCAGCCGCGGGAGAAAACGTGATGGACGATCTGGAGCAGAATTTGCTGTTTCGTTACATGGGTACGCATAGCCCCTGGTGGCGACTGACAGCAGACAGCAATGCTCTGCATCTTGCTGCCAGTGAAAGCGCTGACATCATTCAGGTGGTTGCACTGGATGATGAGCAGGCCGCGCTGATCCGCCAGCTCACCGTGATCACCTCCAGTATTGCCATGACCCTGCCCTTGTACGGCGTGGACGTTCCCGTTCATCTTGTCGGCCGTAAAATTAACAAAAATGAGTGGGCAGGAACGGCATCAGCCTGGAACGATACCCCTTCCGTGGCGCGCGACCTGGCGCAGGGGCTCTCCTTCGCCGAACAGGTGGTGTCCGAGGCTAATTCCGTGATTGTGATCCTCGACCAGAACGGGAATATTCAGCGCTTCAACCGTTTAAGTGAAGAATATACGGGCCTGAAGGAACAGGAAGTTATCGGGCAAAACGTGTTCAAACTGTTTATGAGCCGCAGCGAAGCCGCGGCCTCCAAACGCAACATCACCGGCTTTTTTCGTAACGGCAGCTCGTACGAAGTTGAACGCTGGATCAAGACCCTCAAGGGGCAGCGCCTTTTTCTCTTCAGAAATAAATTCGTTCACAGCGGCAGCGGGAAAAATGAAATTTTCCTCATCTGTTCAGGTACCGATATAACCGAGGAGCGTCGGGCCCAGGAGCGCCTGCGCGTACTCGCCAATACGGATACGATTACCGGTTTGCCTAACCGAAACGCCATCCATGAGCTGATCTCCGATGCCATTGCCGCTCGGGGTGACACGCAGGTAGGCGTGGTTTATCTCGATCTGGATAACTTTAAAAAAGTGAACGATGCCTATGGGCATATGTTTGGCGACCAGCTGCTACAGGCCGTTGCGCTGGCGATCCTGAGCTGCCTGGACGAAGGACAAACCCTGGCGCGACTGGGCGGGGATGAGTTTATCGTGATGGCCACCGATACCTCGCAGGGCGCGCTGGAAGCGATGGCATCGCGCATTCTGACCCGACTGCGTCAGCCTTTCCGCATCGGGCTGATTGAGGTTTACACCGGCTGCTCGCTAGGCATCGCGCTTGCGCCCCAGCACGGTAGCGATCGCGAAAGCGTCATTCGCAATGCCGACACCGCCATGTACACCGCCAAAGAAAATGGCCGGGGCAAATTCTGCGTCTTCTCGCCAGAGATGAACCAGCGCGTATTTGAATACCTGTGGCTGGATACCAACCTGCGTAAAGCGCTGGATAACGATCAGCTGTTAATCCACTACCAGCCAAAAATGACCTGGCGCGGCGAAGTCAGAAGTCTGGAAGCACTGGTGCGTTGGCAGTCGCCAGAGCGTGGCCTGATCCCGCCGATGGAGTTTATCTCCTACGCCGAGGAGTCAGGGCTGATTGTGCCCCTGGGCCGCTGGGTTATGCTTGATGTGGTGCGCCAGGTAGCAAAATGGCGTGACAAGGGGATCAACCTGCGCGTCGCGGTCAACGTCTCCGCCCGTCAGCTGGCGGACCAGACCATTTTCAGTGATCTGAAGCAGGCGCTGAAAGACCTGAATTTCGAATACTGCCCGATTGACGTGGAATTGACCGAAAGCTGTCTCATTGAAAATGAAGAGCTGGCCCTGTCAGTGATCCAGCAATTTAGCCGCCTGGGAGCGCAAATTCACCTGGATGACTTTGGTACGGGGTACTCTTCCCTGTCGCAGCTGGCGCGCTTCCCTATCGATGCCATTAAGCTTGACCAGTCTTTCGTGCGGGATATCCATAAGCAGTCCATTTCACAGTCGCTGGTGCGTGCGATAGTCGCCGTGGCGCAGGCGTTAAATTTGCAGGTCATTGCTGAAGGGGTGGAAAGTGCAAAAGAAGACGCCTTTCTGACAAAGAATGGCGTCAACGAACGGCAGGGTTATCTTTTTGCTAAGCCCATGCCCGCTGCCGCATTCGAGCGATGGCTAAAGCGCTATCAGGCCAGGAATGTCCGTTAGCTGGCTTTGCGTAAGCCCGTCGCCTGATGGCGATTTTGCAGCATGACCAGCCGCTCCATGTAGGCGATATCCTTCGGTTCAAGGCAGAAGGCGGCATCAACCCAATCCTCGGTAATGTCCATCAGCTCGCTTCGCGGAAGTGGCAGCACGCGCGTACGTGCACGCAGCATGGCCCTTACACCGTTCAGCTTCGGCTGTAGCGTGTCGATAAACGTCCGCACCGAAACATAGCTCTGTAACGGCTCGAATAAGAGATCCACAAGACCATGCTGCTCATACCATTCCGCCGTATGCGACTCACCTTTATAGATCAGCGCCTCCGCCATTTTCATGCCGGCACGACGCGCCACCAGTGAATAGCCGCCCATACCCGGGAACAGATTGAACGCGATTTCCGGAAAGCCTAATCGGGCATCGCGCTGGGCCAGAATGAAATGATGCGCCAGCGCGGCTTCAAACCCGCCCCCTAACGCGCTTCCTTCCACCATAGCCAGCGTGACAGCGCCGGTTTCAAACCCTTGAGAGGCGGCATGAACGCAGTCCACACAGGCCCGAGCATAGGCGCGTAACGCTTCGCGTCGGTTGTTTTTGATGCACTCAACGAAGAACTGTAAATCACCGCCGGTATTGTAGATGTCCGGGACCAGCGATCCGGTGACCCAAAAATCAACGACAAATCCGGACTGTCGAACCAGCCAGGAGAGATTCATGATCTCCTCGATCAGCGCATGGTTGAAGCAAGGCCGTGGCGTGGCACGTAACATCATCCACACCGTACGCCGTTCGGCCTCATAATAAGCCGCCAGTTGAGTGAATCGTTCAGCATCAGTAAACAATGTGCAGGTTGTCTGGTTGATAACTGTCATAGTCGAATTCCTCCTATAAAAAAGCGCGTTGCGCGCAGTTTTAGACTAATCCACCCCTACAACCCGCAGCATACGGGGGTCAAATTTATCACTTTCATTTATGAACTTTGGTTATTGCATTTTTTACCTTCTCTTTTGAATCAATTTTCTGCATCATTGATAATATTAACTTTTCGCTTCAGGGTGAGCTTATGTCTAACATTGATGCAACAGCCGTGGCACAGCGTATTGATACTGTGCTGGATATTCTTGTCGCAGGCGATTATCACTCTGCTATCCGTAATCTTGAGATCCTCAAGTCTGAACTGCTGGCTGAGAACGGCGCTGATAACGCTCCAGAATCCACTCAACCTAAAGCCCCGTGGGAAGTGTAACCACGTCGTTTTCGCCCTTGCCTTTAAAATGGATGCTATGAATTCCCGACAACAAATCATTTTGCAGATGGTGATCGATCAGGGACGCGTAAGCGTGGTCGATCTCGCTAAAGCCACCGGCGTTTCTGAAGTCACCATTCGTCAGGATCTGAATCTCCTGGAAAAACAGAGCTACCTGCGGCGTGCGCACGGATATGCCGTTCCACTGGACAGTGACGACGTCGAAACCCGCATGATGAACAATTATGCGCTCAAGCGGGAGCTGGCGGAGTTTGCTGCATCCTTGGTGAATAACGGTGAGACCGTCTTTATTGAAAATGGCAGCAGTAACGCCCTTCTGGCGCGTACGCTCGCCGATCAAAAAGACGTTACCATCATCACCGTAAGCAGCTATATCGCCCATCTGTTGAAGGAAACTCGCTGCGAGGTGATTCTGCTGGGCGGCATTTACCAGAAGAAAAGCGAAAGCATGGTCGGGCCATTAACGCGCCAATATGTTCAGCAGGTTCACTTCAGTAAGGCATTCATTGGTATTGATGGCTGGCAGCCCGACACTGGCTTTACCGGTCGCGACATGATGCGTTCAGACGTGGTTAACGCCGTACTCGCCAAAGAGTGTGAAGCGATTGTGCTGACCGACAGCTCTAAGTTTGGCGCCGTACACCCTTATACGATGGGTCCGGCTTCGCGCTTCAGCCGTGTGATTACGGATGAGCGTTTGCGTGATGAATATCGCCAGCAATTAGAACAAGACGGCCTGACTGTCGATATTGTGAAAAAAACGGCCTGATTATCCTGCTGCGCCCGAATAATGGGCGCACTTAAACCTTTCTCTGAGAGTATTCCGACCCTGCCTTTAAGAGTTTTTACCTGTTGAAACCGTTCTAAACACGTAAAATTAATATTAGCGATATAACAGGAAGTGACTATCACCTGCGTGATGATGAAACGCCTGCGCGACTAGCTTTCACGGGAACAGAATTTAAGTAGGGATATTGTCTATACTTAAAGTGCATTCCTTTCCGTGAATCGATAATTCAGGAGAAAGTATTATGACCTTTACCAGCAAAAAATTAGCCGCCGCTGTTCTGGCAATCACTGTAGCAATGTCCCTGAGCGCTTGCTCTAACTGGTCTAAACGTGACCGTAACACCGCGATTGGTGCCGGTGCTGGTGCGCTTGGTGGTGCAGTATTAACGGATGGTAGTACGCTGGGTACATTAGGTGGTGCTGCCGTAGGTGGTATTATCGGTCACCAGGTGGGCAAATAATCACCATAACGGCTCTCACCGGTATAATAATATATTAAGTATTTTCAGATCTGACTTACGCACGTAAAAAAAAGAGCCACGGCAATGTCCGTGGCTCATTTATTTTAGCCGCCCGCCAGTTTTACTTTCATACCTTTGGCTTCCAGCAGCGTTTTAATTAAATCTCTTTTATCGCCCTGAATCTCAATAATGCCGTCTTTTACTGCCCCACCGCAGCCGCACTTCTTTTTAAGCTCAGCGGCGAGCTTTGCCAGGTCTGCATCATCCAGGTCAATGCCGGTGACAAGGCAAACGCCTTTCCCTTTTCTGCCGCTGGTCTGGCGCTGAATTCGCACGATACCATCGCCTTTTGGACGTTCAGCTTTCTCTTTTGGCTCTTCAATGCGCCCGGTATCCGTTGAATAGACCAGACGACTGTTGGCGTCACGCATTATGCCCCCTTTTTCAGTGATGCATTAATCGCTTTCAGGGTCTCTGCCGGATGAGCGGATTGCGTCACCGGGCGACCAATCACCATATAGTCTACACCCGCGCTCAGCGCCTGCTCTGGCGTCATGATGCGTCGCTGATCCCCAGACTCGCTGCCTGCCGGACGGATACCTGGCGTCACCAGTTTAAAGTCGCGGCCTAGCTCAGATTTGAAGCGAACCGCCTCCTGAGCCGAACAGACCACGCCATCGAGCCCACACTGTTGCGTGAGGCGCGCCAGACGTTCCGCGTGTTCGGCAGGTGACAATGTCACACCCAGGTCGCGCAGGTCGGATTCATCCATACTGGTCAGCACGGTGACGGCGATCAGAAGCGGAGCGTCATTGCCAAACGGCACCAGCGCTTCGCGCGCAGCCGTCATCATGCGTGCCCCGCCCGATGCATGAACGTTAACCATCCACACACCCAGGTCAGCCGCCGCAGCAACGGCGTGCGCAGTGGTATTTGGAATATCGTGGAATTTCAGGTCGAGGAAAACGTCGAAGCCACGCTGGTGCAGATCGCGGACGATTGACGGGCCGAACAGCGTAAACATCTCTTTGCCTACTTTCAGACGGCAATCGCGGGGATCAATGCCATCAACAAAGGCCAGTGCGGCGTCACGGTTATTGTAATCCAGAGCAACAACTACGGGAGAATCGGTAACTACGCGGGAAGTGGAGGATGTAACAGACGTCATGACCAGCCCTTTTCGTCTATGGGCGCGCAGCGGCGCGGAACAGATAAACGGCGTGCATTCTACCTGCCCTCGGGGTAAATGAACAGAATCGAATGCTTTTCCTGCTGGACCCCAGACCGCACGGTGCTGACGAAATTACTGCACTCATTAGTATGTTGTAACTAAAATGCGGCGTTTTAAAAAATCACTGCCCGTCCAGACCTCGGATTGGCTTAATGGTGGACCACGCCCGGCAGGAAGGGCAATGCCAGTAGAGCGAATAGGCGGTGAAGCCGCATTTCTGGCAGCGATAGCGCGGTTTGCTGCGCACCTGTTCACCCACCATGTCTCGCAGCACCATCAGGCTCTCTTTAGCGCGCCCTTCTTCTGCGTCATTAAGGTGGTAATCCATCAGCTTATGGAAGACGCGCATGGTAGGATGACGCTGCAACTGGCGGGTAATGTATACCTGGGCGGTATCACTCCCTTCGTGCTCTTCGACGACATCCGACAGCATCAGCTCGGCTGTGGCACCGGTGTTTTCTTCAACGCAGCGACGCAGAAACGCAACCCACTCGTCCTGCTTACCTAACTGCTGATAGCAGGTTTGCAGCATTTCCAGCGTTTCGCTGACCAGCTCTTTGTCCTGATCGATAACGCGAAGCAGGCTCTCCACGGCTTTGGCGTAATCACCGTTAGCCATAAAGACCCGCCCCATCATGATCGAAATGCGCGCGCTGTTGCGATCGGCCGCGGCGCCTTTCTTTAACAATGCCATGGCTTTATCCATGTCATCGCTACCCATCTGCTGGAGAGCCAGCTCGCAATAGAAGTGGGCAATTTCGACGCGCTGTTTGTCTTTGCCGAGTTTGACCAGCCGTTCAGCGGTATCAATCGCTTTTTGCCAGTCGCTGGTGGCCTGATAGATTTGCAGAAGCTGCTGAAGCGCACCGATACGGAAGTCCGTCTCATCCACCAGCTGAGAGAACATATCCTCGGCGCGATCGTAAAGCCCCGCGGCCATGTAATCCCGCCCAAGCTGCTGCACGGCCAGCAACCGTTGCTCATAGGTCAACGAAGCGCTTTCCATCAGGGTCTGGTGGATACGAATGGCACGGTCAACCTCTCCGCGCGAGCGGAACAGGTTTCCCAGGGTGAGATGCGCCTCTACGGTGCCGGTATCCTCTTTAAGCATGTCGAGGAACAGATCCACCGCTTTATCCTGCTGATTGCTCAGCAGGAAGTTCACCCCCGCAACGTAGTCACGGGAGAGTCGGTTTGCTTCATCCTGTTTTGTTTGTTGCGCGCTTCTGCGGCCCATATACCAGCCATAGGCTGCGGCGACAGGCAAAAGCAGAAACAACAACTCCAGCATATTCGATTATTCCTTGACTACCGGCACACCAGAGCTCGCCGGAATGTCAGACGCAGGCGTAAGTTGATGTTCAAGTCGTTTAATTTTACGTTCAGCGCGAACAAGAGAAACACGAACCTTAAGCCAGAACAGGCCGCATACAAGCCAGCCGATGACAAAACCCGCCGCGAATAACACAGCCAGCAGGCTCGACACCCGGTACTCGCCTTGCGCCAGCAGATAGTTGAAACTTACCTGTTGATCGTTTTGCGCGCCCAATGTGACTGAAATGACAAAAATCGCCAACACCAGTAAGAAAATGAGTAAATATTTCACATGACTTCCCGTTATGTGGTTCGAGCGTATAAAGCGTGTTCAACTCACTGCAATCAGCCTTATAAGCTACCATTTTAGTGGCGGGCGCGAAATGGAAAAAGTAACGCGCCCTACATGGATTTATGGTCAAAATGCGGAATATCAACCTTCAGGTTCCGCCAGACTCCCTTTCGGCTATTTCTTCCTTCTCTTCCGGCGGCGGCGTCAGGGGTCCACAAAAACGTTGTGCAAGCCAGGTCGCCAGCGTCACCAGTACCCACGAGATCAGCGTTGCCACCACCAAATCACGCGGCCAGTGCATCCCCAGCAGCATCCGGCTGCCCATTACGCCTGTCGCCCAGACCAGCAAAATCGCAATCGTGAGGGTACGCCGACGCGGCCACAGCAGTCCCACGCCAAGTAGCGCCCAGCTGGCAGCAAACATCGTATGCCCGGAAGGAAACGCAAAGCCGGTCTCTTTTTGCCAGTGTTTGCGTAAAAAGGTCGGGATATCCTGCTGTTCCGCAAGCTGCTCCTTTACCAGCGCACCGCGATCTTTACGCTTTAAATTGTAGAACTCATCCACCGGAACATGGTGCGTTTTTTCCAGCCAGACGACGAAAGGACGGGGTTCCTGCACGCGATCTTTCACCCACGACTTCACCCCCTGCCCGATAAGTATGGCCCCGCCGAGAATAGCAAACAGTACCAGCGCCGCGCGAAGGCGAAAGCGCAGGCACCACAGGAACCAGCCACAGAGCAGCACGTGCGTAATAATCCCCCACGGCTGGGTGACCGTCTCGGTTATCCAGTATAAGGCTTTCAGCCACGTCTCGTTTTGTCCGGGCTGCCACATCCAGCCGGAGAACCAAACGACCAGGGGGATAACGAGCAATACGGCGGCGCCTGCGGCCGTTCGTCTGGCAATTGAAAGCATGTCCTCTCCTTTTTCACTAAGCACCACAATCATAACTGAATTTCATCATTCAGGTGGATATGTCGGATTGTGCGTTTAACGTTTGTAAAGCGTGGTGGTGATTAGGTGAAGTTGCCGGGCTTGTGGCAAAATAGTCCAATACAGAAAGCATAATGGGGCAAAGGCACGAAACGTGTCAGCCTGGTCTGGAGAATCACATGCAGCTTAAACGTGTGGCAGAAGCCAAACTGCCAACCCCATGGGGCGATTTCCTGATGGTGGGTTTTGAAGAACTGGCAACCGGGCAAGATCACGTCGCCCTGGTATTCGGCGACATTTCGGGGCAAACGCCGGTGCTGTCCCGCGTTCATTCAGAGTGTCTGACCGGTGACGCGCTGTTCAGCCTGCGCTGCGACTGCGGTTTCCAGCTTGAAGCCGCCCTTTCTCATATCGCAGAGGAAGGACGTGGCGTTCTGCTGTATCACCGTCAGGAAGGACGCAATATCGGCCTGCTGAATAAAATCCGCGCCTACGCGTTGCAGGATCAGGGCTACGATACCGTCGAAGCGAACCATCAGCTCGGCTTTGCTGCTGACGAGCGCGATTTCACCCTGTGCGCAGATATGTTCAAGCTGCTGGGCGTGGACGAAGTGCGTCTGTTGACCAATAACCCGAAAAAAGTGGAAATCCTCACTGAAGCGGGCATCAATATCGTGGAACGCGTGCCGCTGATTGTCGGCCGCAACCCGAAAAACGCGCATTACCTCGATACCAAAGCCGCCAAAATGGGGCACCTGCTGAGCGAGTAAACGCAAAACGCCCGGCACATGTGCCGGGCGATTTTTCAGTCCAGCATCTTACGAATCACATAATGTAAAATGCCGTCGTTCTGGTAATAGGTCAGCTCTGTTGCCGTATCAATACGACACCGGCAATCCAGTACTTCTGTCGTTCCATCTGCGCGCGTTAACTTCACCGGAACGGTTTTACCCGGTTGCAGATTTTGCAGACCACTGATATCAATCTGCTCTTCCCCGGTCAGACCCAGCGTTTTACGCGTCACGCCCTGCGGGAACTCCAGCGGCAGGATCCCCATGCCGATCAGGTTTGAGCGGTGGATACGTTCAAAGGATTCGGCAATCACCACGCGAACCCCGAGCAGACGCGGACCTTTTGCCGCCCAGTCGCGACTGGAACCGGAGCCGTACTCTTTCCCGGCAATAACGGCCAGCGGCGTCCCCTCCTGCTGATACTTCATGGCTGCGTCATAAATTGAAATGACTTCTGTATCCGGCAGGTGGCGCGTCATGCCCCCTTCCACGCCCGGGACCATTTCATTGCGAATGCGGATGTTGGCAAAGGTCCCGCGCATCATCACTTCGTGGTTACCGCGGCGCGAACCGTAGGAGTTGAAATCGCGACGTTCCACGCCACGACTTTGCAGATACCGCCCTGCCGGACTGTCCGCCTTGATGCTCCCCGCAGGGGAGATATGGTCGGTGGTGACGGAATCGCCCAGCATCGCCAGGATGCGCGCGCCGTGAATATCTTTCAGCGGTGCAGGCTCCGCCAGCATTTCATCGAAGAATGGCGACAGGCGAATATAGGTGGAATCATCCTGCCAGTCATAGGTATCGGAACCCACCACGTCGATCGCTTTCCACTCCGCTGTGCCTTCGAACACTTCCGCATACTCTTTGCGGAACATCTCGGTGGAAACTTTTTCTACCGCGCGCGCAATTTCGCGCGATGATGGCCAGATGTCTTTCAGATAGACCGGTTCATTTTTGCGGTCGTGACCAATCGGATCGGTCGCCAGGTTAATGTTCATGTTTCCGGCCAGCGCATAGGCTACAACCAGCGGCGGCGAGGCCAGCCAGTTGGTTTTCACCAGCGGATGAATACGCCCTTCAAAGTTTCGGTTACCGGAAAGTACCGCGCCAACGGTCAAATCACCCTGCTTGATCGCCATTTCAATAGGTTCAGGCAGTGGACCAGAGTTACCGATGCAGGTCGTACAGCCATAGCCCACCAGGTTGAAGCCCAGCTCGTCGAGGTAAGGCGTGAGTCTGGCCTGCGCCAGATAATCGGAAACCACTTTCGAACCAGGCGCCAGGGAGGCTTTAACCCACGGCTGTGGCTTGAGCCCCAGCTCTACCGCTTTTTTTGCCAGCAGCCCGGCAGCCATTAACACGCTTGGGTTGGACGTGTTAGTACAGGAGGTGATAGCGGCGATCACCACGGCGCCGTCAGGGAGCTGATACTGATGCCCGTTCAGAACATAGTCCACCGGACGGTGATCTTTTTGCGCGGCGTTAACTTCCAGCTCATTGCTGGCGGCAAAGGCTTTCGGAACGTTGCTCAGGGCGACGCGGTCCTGCGGACGTTTTGGCCCTGCGAGGCTTGCCTCAACGGTGCCCATATCCAGCTCCAGCGTACTGGTAAATACCGGCTCGTCACCCGGGTTACGCCACATGCCCTGCGCTTTGGTGTAGGCCTCAACGAGAGCCACCTGCTCCTCGCTGCGACCACTGAGGCGCATATACTCCAGCGTAACGCTATCAATCGGGAAAAAGCCGCAGGTCGCGCCATATTCCGGCGCCATGTTGGCGATGGTGGCCCGGTCCGCCAGCGGCAGTGAATCCAGACCATCGCCATAAAACTCAACGAATTTGCCCACCACGCCATGCTTACGCAGCATCTGGGTGACCGTCAGAACCAGATCCGTGGCGGTAATGCCTTCGGACAATTTACCGGTCAGCTTAAAGCCCACCACATCGGGAATGAGCATTGATACCGGCTGGCCGAGCATGGCCGCTTCCGCTTCAATACCACCGACGCCCCAGCCCAGAACGCCAAGGCCATTAATCATAGTGGTGTGTGAATCGGTGCCCACCAGCGTATCCGGGTAAGCCACCCACTCTTTATCCTGCAATTCACTCCAGACGGCTTTGCCAAGATATTCCAGGTTGACCTGGTGACAAATGCCGGTGCCCGGTGGAACAACGCTGAAGCGGCTGAACGCCTGCTGACCCCATTTCAGAAATACGTAGCGTTCATGGTTACGTTCCATCTCCAGACGGACGTTTTCGCCGAAAGCATCGTCGTCACCAAAGTGATCGACGGTGACGGAGTGGTCGATGACGAGGTCTACCGGGGACAGGGGATTAACCTTAGCAGTATCGCCCCCGAGACGCTTAACGGCTTCACGCATGGCAGCCAAATCCACAACCGCAGGCACGCCGGTGAAATCCTGCATCAGCACCCTGGCCGGGCGGTAGGCAATTTCTCTGTCTGCATGAGCATTTTTAAGCCACCCTGCCAGAGCCTGGATATCCTCCTCGGTAACCGAGTCGCCATCCTGCCAGCGCAAGAGGTTTTCCAGTAAGACTTTCAACGACTTGGGTAACCGCGAAATGTCCCCAAGCGTTCTGGCAGCCAGCGGTAAGCTGTAGTAGCGCCAGGTTTTATTTTCCGCCTGTAATGTGTCCTTACTGGCTTCGCGTAGGGTTAACGACATAAGCTCCTCCTTAAAAACAGGGATGTCCTGACAATCATCAGGGCTGTAATTAAAGATAACACAAAGATGTCGTAACGTTTTGATAACAACCCAAATTGATAAATTTAGGAATGGTCCAACGCGAGGGATAAAACAAAAAACCCCGCCGTGGCGAGGTTTTACGATTTAGTGCAAGGCCAGCCAGAGGAGCTGACACCAGAAGAGGATCGACGCTGAGAATACGCCGAGCCATGACCAGTATTTTACGGTTGTCATGTTATTCATCATAGGGACACCAGACTTTAATTATTTAAGGTTGCGAGGTCTGCCCTCGTTCTATATTGCTGATGTGTATTTATTAAGGAGTACAAAAGTGCATAGTCTTTATTCAGACTATTTGCATCATTACGCAAAAATCAAAATTATTGTTTTTTGGGTTCGTCTTCCGCGAACACATCAATAAAGGCCTGCTGTTGTGGCGTCAGTTTCCAGGAAGCTGGCACGCTGGTTGCTGGCGCCTTACGGGCTTTGTGAGCATTGTCACGAAGCTGACACATCTCTTTTCTCGCTTCTGTACGCACCGTCATGACCATAATCAACCCCAGTAATTCCAGACAAGAAGAGCAACCACCACCCAGAACAGGGCAGAGCCAAGAAAGACCGCCAGCCAGGCTTTACGCTTAAGCGCGGGATCCCTTTGCGGTTCTTCACTTCCTGACGGCATTGCTAACCTCATACAATCGATATCGCTTATCATTTAGAGACCAAACAATTGGCACAAGTAATCATCTGATGAGATAAATCCTAAAGAAACTTTAGCCGAAAAGCCAGTGAATTTACGTATCTGGGCCTGGGAAAATTCAATCTTTTGACCCGAAATAAATAATTGAAAAGAATAATTTGCACACCTGTAAATTAGTTTCTACTTTTGTCGCAAATTTGCGACAGTAAAACCATAGTCATTAAATGGGTTATGACGATATATGACAGTGGGCGTAGATGATGATAATTCTAATTCAGGTTTAAAGGGGAATGACGGTATCTTTCCGTACCAGAAAGATACCGGGTGTGATTATTTGGCGGGAAGTTTAATGTCTTTAAACATCTCTTCGATGTCTTCATTGGAGCGTAACGCCACAGCTGTATCCACCACGTCGCGCGTTAAATGTGGCGCGAAGCGTTGAATAAAATCATACATATAGCTGCGCAGGAACGTGCTGCGACGAAAACCTATCTTGGTGGTGCTGTGGCTGAAAATATCATGCGCATCCAGACGCACCAGATCCGGGTCTGAGACAGGATCCACCGCCATGCTGGCAATAACCCCAACGCCCAGGCCCAGACGCACATACGTTTTTATGACGTCCGCATCCGTCGCCGTAAAGACAATCCGTGGCGTTAATCCGGCGCGGTTAAACGCGGTGTCCAGTTCAGACCGGCCCGTAAAGCCGAACGTATAGGTCACCAGCGGGTATTGCGCCAGTTCTTCGATTGTCACTTCGCCCTTCCCCGCCAGCGGGTGATCCGGGGTCACAACAATAGAGCGGTTCCAGTGGTAGCACGGGAGCATGACCAGATCATCGTACAGATGGAGCGCTTCCGTCGCGATAGCGAAGTCTGCATTACCTTTAGACACGGCCTCTGCGATTTGCGTCGGTGAGCCCTGATGCATATGCAGGGAAACGCGGGGATAGCGTTCGATAAAACCTTTGATCACCCCGGGAAGCGCATAACGCGCCTGTGTATGCGTGGTGGCAATATACAGAGAACCTTTATCGGGCCAGGTATGTTCCCCGGCGACGGATTTAATGGCGTCAACTTTGGAGAGCACTTCCCGTGCGATGCGTATGATTTCCTGTCCAGCCGGCGTGACCTGCGTCAGGTGCTTACCGCTGCGGGCAAATATCTGAATACCTAACTCATCCTCCAGCATACGCACCTGCTTACTGATGCCGGGCTGAGAGGTATAAAGACCTTCTGCGGTGGAAGAGACATTGAGGTTATGATTGACGACCTCAACGATATAGCGAAGCTGCTGTAATTTCATGCCAGACCATCCGATTTAGCGCATGCGTCAATCGCTTAAGACGATTTGATAATAAGAAACGGGTTAACTATAACCACTATATCATTTATAGCCAGGCTGTATAGTACGGAACAAAAAATAATAACTACGTAATAAAAAAGGGCCGGAAGTCCGGCCCTTTCACAGGTAAGTTACGGTAAGGAAAGATTATTTCTTACCTTCAACCCATTTCCCGTCGACGAAGAAGGCTGACCATCCGGTCGCTTTGCCCTCTTTCTCTGCCGCCACGTACTGCTGCTTCGTTTTACGGCTGAAGCGCACTACGGTTTTGTTGCCTTCCGGATCCTGCTGTGGCGCATCGGCCAGGTAACGCAGTTTCTCCGGCAGACGGTCGCGGAAGCGGTACAGCTCTTCTACCAGCGGCGCGCGGGTTTCGCGCGATTTCGGGAAGGTGTTGGCCGCCAGGAATACCCCGGCAGCGCCGTCACGCAGCACGAAATACGCGTCTGACTTCTCGCACGGCAGCTCAGGAAGCGGAACCGGATCTTCCTTCGGCGGCGCAACTTCACCGTTACGCAGGATCTTACGCGTGTTTTTACAGTCGTCGTTGGTGCATGCCATGTACTTACCGAAGCGTCCCATTTTCAGGTGCATTTCGGAACCACATTTTTCACACTCAACGATTGGACCGTCATAGCCCTTAATGCGGAACTCACCTTCTTCGATCTCATAACCATCGCAGGTCGGGTTATTGCCACAAACGTGCAGTTTGCGTTTTGGATCGATCAGGTAGCTGTCCATCGCCGTGCCGCATTTCTTACAGCGGCGTTTGGCGCGCAGTGCGTTGGTCTCCGCATCGTCACCTTCCAGCACGTTGAGAACTTCGTTCTCCGGCACGAGGTTGATGGTGGTTTTGCAACGCTCTTTCGGCGACAGCGCATAACCAGAGCAACCGAGGAATACGCCCGTGGTCGCGGTACGGATCCCCATTTTACGGCCACAGGTTGGGCAGTCGATGCTGGTCAGTACCATCTGGTTAGGCAGCATGCCGCCCTCTTCAGGATCTTTCTCGGCTTTCTCAAGCTGATTGGTAAAATCGCTGAAGAAGCTGTCGAGAACTTTCTTCCACTCTGCCTTATGGCTGGCAACCTCATCGAGGCTGTCTTCCATCTGAGCGGTGAAGTCATAGTTCATCAGCTCGCGGAAGTTCGCTTCCAGACGGTCGGTGACAATCTCACCCATTTTTTCAGCATAGAAACGACGGTTCTCAACGCGAACGTATCCACGATCCTGAATGGTCGAAATGATTGACGCATAGGTGGACGGGCGACCGATGCCGCGTTTTTCCAGCTCTTTCACCAGCGATGCTTCGCTGAAGCGCGCAGGCGGCTTGGTGAAATGCTGAGCCGGGACCAGATCAACCAGCGACAGCTCGTCACCTTTGTTGACTGAAGGCAGCGTTCTGTCTTCATCACCTTTACGCAGCGCAGGCATCACTTTTGTCCAGCCGTCGAAGCGCAGAATACGGCCGCGCGCTTTCAGGCGGAAATCACCCGCGCCGACGGTCAGCGTGGTGGAGTCGTATTTCGCTGGCGTCATCTGGCAGGCGACGAACTGGCGCCAGATCAGCTGATACAGCTTCTGGGCGTCCGCTTCCATATCTTTCAGCGATTCAGCCAGAACGGAAACGTCAGAAGGACGAATCGCTTCGTGCGCTTCCTGAGAATTCTCTTTGCTGGCGTACTGATTAGGGCTGTCCGGCAGGTATTTCTTACCGAAGTTGTCCTCGATATAGCCGCGCACCATGTTGACAGCGTCCTGGCTCAGGTTGGTGGAGTCAGTACGCATGTAGGTGATGTAACCCGCTTCATACAAACGCTGGGCCATCATCATGGTTTTCTTCACGCCGTAACCCAGACGCGTACTCGCCGCCTGCTGGAGAGTTGACGTGATAAACGGTGCGCCAGGCTTGCTGCTGGTCGGTTTGTCTTCACGATCCAGAACCTGATAACGCGCTTTTTCCAGCAGCGCCACGGCGGCCATGGTTTGATCGCGATTTTCAGGACGGAACGGTTTGTCGTTGTGGTGGCTCACCTGCAACGGCAGCGCATCGCCGCCCGGCGTGGTGACATTCGCATCCACTTCCCAGAACTCTTCCGGGACGAACGCTTTGATCTCGCGTTCACGCTCTACAACAAGACGAACAGCCACAGACTGAACACGCCCCGCAGACAGGCCGCGAGCGACCTTTTTCCACAGCAACGGCGAGACCATGTAGCCTACAACGCGGTCCATAAAGCGACGCGCCTGCTGAGCGTTAACACGGTCGATATTCAGTTCACCCGGCTTTTCAAACGCCTGACGAATCGCATTCTTTGTAATTTCGTTGAACACTACACGGCTGTAGCGTTTGTCATCACCCCCGATCACTTCCCGCAGGTGCCATGCGATGGCCTCCCCTTCGCGGTCAAGGTCGGTTGCGAGATAAATGTGGTCTGCTTTTTCAGCAAGCTGTTTCAGCTCGTTAACGACTTTTTCTTTGCCTGGCAGCACTTCGTAATGTGCATCCCAGTTGTGCCATGGGTTAACACCCATGCGGTTGACAAGCGCGCTACGTTCATCCTTTTTAGGCTTTTTAGCCCCTTTGGTGGAGGTAGAGTCTGCGCTCTTTTTGCTGGCTGAGCCACTGGTCGGCAAATCGCGAATGTGACCAACGCTGGACTTAACCACGTAGTCATTGCCCAGATATTTATTGATCGTTTTGGCTTTTGCCGGGGACTCAACGATGACGAGAGCTTTACCCATATTCACCTTTACCTAATTTAATTCTTCCAGGAATACGCCGCACGTTGATTTCCCTTCCGCTGACGACGAGCCATTGATATTGCGACGTCGTCAGGGGATATCAACCCCTATGTGTTACCGAACGTCAGAATGGCGACATCCAGGTCATTGAGTTTTCGGGTATTTTTCTCACATCAAAGTTCATTCGTGACGAATTCCCGGTCGAATGTCAAGCAATTCTGTTGCCAGAATGACGAAAGCGCACACTGTACCTGATAAAATTCGTTACGCAACTTTATTAGCATGCAAAAGCAAATCCCGCCAGCCAGCCCCTGTTCCTTATCCCCTCGGATAACAGGGAAAATTTGCCCCCGAAGCGACCCAGGCGTAGACTATTGTCACTGTTTAAGGAGTGGAATATGCAGAATACGACTCAACCCATTGACCGAGCTTCACTGCTTATCGAAGCAAACAAACTCATTCGCGACCATGAAGACACCCTGGCGGGGATTGAAGCGACTGGCGTGGAACAGCGTAATGGCGTGCTGGTGTTCAGCGGTGAATACTTCCTTGATGAACAAGGGTTACCCACCCCAAAAAGCACCGCCGTGTTTAACATGTTTAAATACCTGGCGCATACCCTCTCAGAGAAGTACCACCTGGTCGATTAAAACGAAAACGCGAGGCATCTGCCTCGCGTTTGTCTTTACAGCAGCGGCTTTTGTCCGCGCTGCAACCAGCGTAGCAGCAGGCGATCTGCGCTTTCTGCCGCGCTATTAGTAAAACGGTCGAGCAGGCGCTTACGTCGGGTGAAGCGCACCCCCACCAGCTCACGGCCTTCCATCAGGTTGAGCAGGAGGTCGTCGCTGGTACCCACTTCATCCACCAGCCCTTTCTCCTGCGCCTGCGTGCCGTACCAGTGTTCGCCCGTAGCCACCTGCTCAATGTCCAGCGTTGGACGCATGCGGTGCACGAAATCCTTGAACAGATGGTGGGTTTCGTTCAGATCTTCCCGGAACTTCTGCCGTCCCTCTTCGGTATTTTCGCCGAGCAGCGTCAGCGTACGTTTGTACTGACCCGCCGTATGCAGTTCGATGTCGATCTCTTTATTTTTCAGGAAACGATTGAAGTTAGGGATCTGCGCGACCACCCCAATCGAGCCGATAATGGAGAACGGTGCCGCGACGATTTTATCCGCCACGCACGCCATCATATAGCCGCCACTCGCCGCGACCTTATCTACCGCCACGGTGAGCGGGATCTGTTTATCCCGCAGACGTTGTAACTGCGAAGCCGCCAGTCCATACCCATGCACTACGCCGCCCGGGCTTTCAAGGCGTACCACCACCTGATCCTGGGCTGTCGCCACGGCCAGCACCGCCGTCACTTCTTCACGCAGAGAGGAGACCTCATGCGCATCCATGCTACCTTTAAAATCGAGCACATATACGCGCGGTTTTGCGTCAGCCTGTGGCGTGGCGAGCTTAGCTTTCACCTTCGCAGCTTTGGCGTCCTGCTTATGTTTTTTCTTCTGGGCTTTTAGCCACAGCTTCTGTTGATGATCGTCAAGCAGCGCCAGAGACATCTCCTCCTGCATCTCTTTATACTGCTCGCTCAGGCGGGTAATGCGTAACTCACCACGCTGACGCTTACGCTGCGTCAGGTTGACAATCAGGACGGCAATCACCGCGACAGCAATAACCACCGTCGCGATTTTGGCCAAAAACAACCCATACTGAGAAAGTAATTCCACGCGTTCCACCTTGATTTAACCACGAATCTTTCACGCCAGTGTACAACAGCCCTGTGCAGGCGTCTCGCTCTGGACATTACCTCTGCGAGGCGGCTTCAGGAATCCCCCGTTTCTGGTTTAAATCTTTGCAAATTGTTAATTTCCCAGCGATCTGTCCTGTAGACTGATTGAATTCTGACGCTGTTTCGGGCATAAAGCCGAAAAGTCATAAATAAAGGTGCAAGTCACGCCCAATGCGCCTGAGGAGCCACCGTGCATTATCAGCCACAAAAAAACCTTCTACAGAACCGCATCATTCTGGTTACCGGTGCCAGCGACGGGATTGGTCGCGAAGCGGCGCTGACCTATTCTGAATACGGTGCGAGCCTTATTCTGCTGGGACGTAATGAAGAAAAGCTTAAGGCCGTCGCCCGTGAAATCGAAAACGCCGGCGGTACCCCCACACCCTGGTATACGCTCGATCTGCTGACCTGCACGCCCGCGTCATGTCAGGCTCTTGCCCAGCGTATCAGCACGCATTATCCGCGTCTGGACGGCGTACTGCACAATGCGGGGTTACTGGGCGAAGTGCGCCCGATGGATGAACAGGATCCGGAGATTTGGCAGCAGGTGATGCAGGTTAACGTCAACGGGACGTTTTTCCTGACCCAGGCCTTGCTTCCTTTATTACTCAACTCCGATTCCGGCTCGCTGGTCTTTACCTCCTCCAGCGTGGGGCGTCAGGGGCGTGCGAACTGGGGGGCTTACGCCGTCTCAAAATTTGCCACCGAAGGAATGATGCAGGTGCTGGCCGAAGAGTACCAAAGCCGCCACCTGCGGGTTAACTGTATTAACCCGGGCGGTACGCGCACCAAAATGCGCGCCAGCGCCTTCCCGACAGAAGATCCGCAGAAGCTTAAAACCCCGGCCGATATCATGCCCCTTTACCTGTGGCTGATGGGTGACGACAGCCGTCGCAAAACCGGAATGACCTTCGATGCCCAGCCAGGCCGCAAACCGGGGATATCGCAATGAGTGAAAATCGTCATCAGCAGCGCCAGCAGCGTCTAAAAGAACAGGTTAATGCACGCGTGGCGGCCGCTCAGGACGAGCGCGGGATCCTCATCGTGTTCACCGGCAACGGTAAAGGCAAAACCACCGCCGCATTTGGTACCGCCACCCGCGCAGTCGGGCATGGGCAGAAAGTGGGCGTGATCCAGTTTATCAAGGGTGAATGGCCCAACGGCGAGCGTAATCTGCTCGAGCCGCATGGCGTTGAGTTTCAGGTGATGGCGACCGGTTTTACCTGGGATACCCAGAACCGGGAAACCGATACCGCAGCCTGCCTCGCCGTCTGGGAGCACGCCAAAAGAATGCTTTCAGACCCGTCGCTGAACATGGTGTTGCTGGATGAGATCACCTATATGGTCGCCTACGACTATCTGCCTCTGGAGGCCGTGCTGGCTGCCCTGAAAAACCGCCCAGCGCATCAGACGGTTATCGTCACGGGGCGCGGGTGTCATCGGGATATTCTGGAGCTGGCCGATACCGTCAGCGAGCTGCGTCCGGTTAAGCATGCATTCGATGCGGGTATCAAAGCGCAAATGGGGATTGATTACTGAAGAAAAAAGCCCGGTATATTCACCGGGCTTTTCGATTAACCGTTGTTATTACGGCTGCCAGAGCGGCGATTGCTGCTAACCTGGCTGTGACGCTTCACCGCACGGCGGATCTGATTCGCCTTCATGCGACGACGATCTTTCTCTACCGCTACTTTCGACGTGGTTTCTGGCGTCAGGCCAACCAGATCGCGCAGGTAGTTGGTTTGCGTCAGATCCAGTTCGGTATAGCCGCCACGTGGCAGGCCTTTCGGCAGCAGAATGTCGCCATAGCGGACGCGAATCAAACGGCTCACCTGGACACCGACCGCTTCCCACAGACGACGCACCTCGCGGTTACGTCCCTCTGTCAGGGTAACGTTGTACCACTGGTTAATGCCTTCACCACCGGTAAACTTGATGGTTTTGAACGCCGCAGGGCCGTCCTCCAGCTGAACGCCACGCGACAGGTCGCGCAGTTTATTCTCATCAACCTGGCCAAACACACGAACGGCGTATTCACGTTCCACTTCACGACTCGGGTGCATCAGACGGTTTGCCAGTTCACCATCGGTGGTGAACAGCAGCAGGCCGCAGGTGTTCACGTCCAGACGCCCTACGGCAATCCAGCGGGCGCCACGCAATTTTGGCAGGCGGTCAAACACCGTCGGGCGGCCTTCCGGATCGTTGCGGGTACACAGTTCGCCTTCCGGCTTGTAGTAAGCCAGCACGCGGCAGATCTGTTCAGCAGACTCTTTCACGGAGATAAGATGGCCGTCAATGCGGATCTTCAGCCCCGGTACGATTTCAACGCGGTCACCGAGCGTGGCGATTTTACCGTCCACACTCACGCGGCCTGCTTCAATAATGGCTTCGATTTCACGGCGCGAACCGTGGCCGGCGCGCGCCAGCACTTTCTGTAACTTCTCGCTCATTGAGCTTCCTCAGGTGTCGCCTTCACAGGCGTCGAATCAGGTCAAAAACAGGGCAGCGCCCTGCTTTGATGGCCGCGTAGTATATCTGCTTACACCGTTACAAGAAAGGCTTAACATCGCCCACGCCTTCACGAATCACTTCTGGCGCGTCTTCGGTGAGATCCACCACGGTGGTCGGCTGCTGGCCAAGATAGCCGCCATGAATAATCAGCTCCACCACCTTCTCCAGACGATCTTTAATCTCTTCCGGGTCGGACTCGGTAAACTCACTGCCCGGCAGCATCAGCGATGTGGAGAGCATCGGCTCGCCGAGGGTTTCCAGCAGCGCCTGGGCAATCGGGTTCGACGGCACGCGCATGCCGATGGTTTTACGTTTTTCCTGCAACAGACGACGCGGCACCTCTTTTGTCCCTTTCAGAATGAAGGTGTAGTTACCGGGCGTGTTGTTCTTAATCAGGCGAAACGCCACGTTATCAACATAAGCATAGGTCGACAGCTCAGAGAGATCGCGACACATCAGGGTGAAGTTGTGGCCGTCCGGCAGCTGGCGGATGCGACAGATGCGCTCCATCGCCCCTTTGTCCTCGATTTTACAGCCCAGCGCATAGCCAGAATCGGTTGGGTAGACAATAACGCCGCCTTTGCGGACGATCTCCACGGCCTGATTAATCAGACGTGGCTGGGGGTTATCCGGATGGATATAGAAAAACTGACTCATACTTCCCTCTCTTCAATTTGCTGTGGCTGTTCCCAGAGCTGCCAGACAGGCTCAACGCCCGCGGGTAACCAGAGCTTGCGCCCCAGTTCAATCCACGCGCAGGGCTGATGGAAATCTGAACCCTGTGACCCAAGCAGACCAAACTGACGGGCGTAGGTCGCAAGCTGCGAACGCTCATTGGGTGCCTGCTGACACTGGGCAACTTCCATTGCCTCACCGCCGCATTCGGCAAAGTGCGCCAGCAGTCTTTTCAGCCATTTAGCAGAAAGATTATACCGCCCCGGATGGGCCAGCACGGCCTTACCGCCAGAATGATGAATCACATCAATAGCTTGTTTTATTGTACACCACTGTGGGGGAACGTATCCGGTTTTCCCGCGCGCCAGATACTTTTTAAAGACATTCGCCATGGTCGTCGCCTTACCGGCATCCACCAGAAAACGGGCGAAATGGCCGCGCGTCACCGCCCCACCGTTCGCCAGCTTTTGTGCGCCTTCCAGCGCACCGGGAATATGCGCTTTTTCCAGACGTTCGCCAATCATCTCCGCGCGTTGATTGCGGCGTGTTTTTTGTTCCTGCAAAAAAGCACGCATGGCCGGATGTTCCGTATCGATGTTCAGGCCAACGATATGAATTTCGTGGTTTTCCCAGACCGTCGAGATCTCGACCCCGGCCACCAGATCCAGCGCCAGTCCGCTGCGGGCAATCTCGGCGCGCGCGGCGGGAATGCCGTCAGTGGTATCGTGATCGGTTATTGCCAGCGTGCCGACACGCATTTCAACGGCGCGATGGACCAGGGCTTCGGGTGTCAGCAGGCCATCTGAAGCCTGCGTATGGCTGTGTAAATCATAAATTACGGCGTAGGTGGTATCGCTCAAAGCACTTCCCATAACAGGTTGGAGACATCCGAAGCCCCTATGATACCGACTAACCGTGAAATACTGAAATCAGGGGTTGACAACACGCCACCGAACTAGTTAACTAGTACGCAAGTTCACACGAGAAAGGTATCTGAAAATGACAGCACATTTCGCTCTGCACGGTTGGTGGCGTACTTCCTGATCTTCGGGCAGTGTTACGCGTCTGCGATAAGCAAACAGATACCCGGCCCGCTACCCAGCGGGCTTTTTTTTGAACAGAATATGAGAACAACAACATGCAAACAGCCAAACCCCACCTCGAACTGCTGACCTGCGAGGCGGCCTATCGCCATAACCCTACCGCGCTGTTTCATCAGGTGTGCGGCGCACGTCCCGCGACACTGCTGCTGGAATCTGCTGACATTGACAGCAAGGACGATCTTAAAAGCCTGCTGCTGGTTGACAGCGCGCTGCGCATTACCGCGTCGGGTGACACCGTCACCATTAAGGCGCTCTCTGATAATGGCGCATCGCTGCTGCCGCTGCTGGATGCGGCTCTGCCTTCAGGTATTGAAAATGAGCGTCATCCGGACCTGCGAATTCTGCATTTCCCACCGGTAAGCCAGCTGCTGGATGAGGATGCCCGCCTCTGCTCGCTCTCCGTTTTTGACGCCTTCCGTCTGCTGCAAAATCTGGTGGCCATGCCGGAAGATGAGCGCGAAGCGATGTTCTTTGGCGGGCTGTTTGCTTACGACCTGGTTGCTGGCTTTGAAGATTTACCGGAAACCGAGCAGGGTAACCGCTGCCCGGACTACTGCTTCTACCTGGCCGAAACCCTGCTGGTGATCGACCATCAGAAAAAATACACCCGCATCCAGGCCAGCCTGTTCACGCCGTCTGTGTCTGAGAAAAATCGCCTCGCGCAGCGCATAGCCCAACTGCAACAGCAGATGTCGGAAGCACCGCCCGCGCTGCCGGTGCAGCGTGTTGAAAAGATGACCTGCGAGGTGAGTCAGACCGACGATCAGTACGGCGCGGTGGTGCGTCAGATGCAAAAAGCGATTCGTGCCGGGGAGATTTTCCAGGTGGTGCCGTCCCGTCGCTTTTCACTGCCCTGCCCGTCGCCGCTGGCGGCTTACGATGTGCTGAAAAAGAGCAACCCAAGCCCGTACATGTTCTTTATGCAGGACAATGATTTCACTCTGTTTGGCGCGTCGCCGGAAAGCTCCCTCAAGTACGACGCTACCAGCCGCCAGATTGAGATCTACCCGATAGCGGGAACCCGTCCACGTGGCCGTCGTGCCGATGGCTCCCTGGACCGCGATCTCGACAGCCGCATCGAACTGGAAATGCGTACCGACCATAAAGAGCTCTCCGAACACCTGATGCTGGTTGACCTGGCGCGTAACGATCTGGCACGCATTTGCACGCCAGGCAGCCGCTACGTGGCGGACCTGACCAAAGTCGACCGCTACTCCTTCGTCATGCACCTGGTCTCCCGCGTGGTGGGTGAACTGCGCCACGACCTCGACGTTCTGCACGCCTACCGCGCCTGCATGAACATGGGCACCCTGAGCGGCGCGCCGAAAGTCCGCGCCATGCAGCTGATCGCCGAAGCGGAAGGACGCCGTCGCGGCAGCTACGGTGGTGCGGTGGGCTATTTCACCGCTCACGGTGACCTCGATACCTGCATCGTGATCCGCTCCGCCTACGTTGAGGACGGCATTGCTACCGTCCAGGCCGGGGCCGGGATTGTGCTGGATTCTGTTCCGCAGTCGGAAGCCGACGAGACCCGCAGTAAAGCGCGCGCGGTACTGCGCGCCATTGCTACCGCACACCATGCACAGGAGATTTTCTGATGGCTGACATTCTGCTGCTCGATAATATCGACTCCTTTACCTACAACCTGGCAGATCAGCTGCGTGCGAATGGTCACAACGTCGTTATCTATCGCAACCACGTTCCGGCCCAGACGCTGATTGACCGTCTGGCGACCATGCAAAACCCGGTGCTGATGCTCTCCCCGGGACCAGGCGCGCCGAGCGAAGCGGGCTGTATGCCTGAGCTGTTGACCCGTATGCGCGGCAAGCTGCCGATTATCGGCATCTGCCTCGGCCATCAGGCGATTGTCGAAGCCTACGGCGGCTACGTGGGTCAGGCGGGGGAGATCCTGCATGGTAAAGCGTCAAGTATTGAACATGACGGTCAGGCGATGTTTGCCGGGCTGCCGAACCCGCTTCCGGTAGCGCGTTACCACTCGCTGGTCGGCAGCAATATTCCGGCCGGGCTGACCATTAACGCCTCGTTTGAAGGGATGGTGATGGCGGTGCGTCACGATGCGGATCGCGTCTGCGGAATGCAGTTCCACCCGGAATCTATCCTGACGTCCAACGGCGCGCGCCTGCTGGAGCAAACGCTCGACTGGGCGCTGCAAAAGCTGGAGCAGACCAACACCCTGCAACCGATTCTGGAAAAACTGTATCAGGCCCAGACCCTGAGCCAGCAGGAGAGTCACCAGCTGTTCTCCGCCGTCGTGCGCGGCGAGCTGAAGCCTGAGCAGCTGGCCGCTGCGCTGGTGAGCATGAAGGTACGCGGCGAAAGCCCGCAGGAGATCGCCGGCGCGGCAACCGCACTGCTGGAAAATGCCGCCCCGTTCCCGCGCCCGGACTATCCGTTTGCCGATATTGTCGGGACCGGTGGCGACGGCAGTAACAGTATCAATATTTCCACCGCCAGCGCCTTTGTGGCCGCGGCATGCGGTCTGAAAGTGGCGAAACACGGCAACCGCAGCGTGTCCAGCCGTTCCGGATCGTCCGACCTGCTGGCGGCTTTCGGTATCAACCTGGACATGAACGCCGAGCGTTCCCGTGAAGCGCTGGATGATCTGGGCGTCTGTTTCCTGTTCGCGCCGAAGTATCACACCGGTTTCCGCCACGCGATGCCGGTTCGCCAGCAGCTTAAAACCCGCACGCTGTTTAACGTGCTCGGTCCACTCATTAACCCGGCGCACCCGCCGCTGGCGCTGATTGGCGTTTACAGCCCGGAGCTGGTCCTGCCGATTGCGGAGACGCTGCGCGTCCTCGGTTACCAACGCGCCGCCGTGGTACACAGCGGCGGGATGGATGAAGTTTCCCTGCATGCGCCCACGCTGGTGGCGGAACTGAATAACGGCGAAGTGCTGAACTATCAGCTTGAGGCCGCTGACTTCGGGTTGACCCCGTACCATCAGGACGCCCTGGCGGGCGGCACGCCGGAAGAAAACCGTGACATTCTCGCGCGCTTATTACAAGGTAAAGGTGAGGCCGCCCATGAGGCCGCCGTGGCGGCCAACGTAGCCATGCTGATGCGTTTACATGGCGAGGAAGATCTGAAAGCCAACGCCCAAAAAGTTCTGGACGTACTGCGCTCCGGTGCAGCTTACGATCGCGTTACCGCACTTGCGGCAAGAGGGTAAATAATGCAGACCGTTTTAGCGAAAATCGTCGCCGATAAGGCCATCTGGGTGGAAGCCCGTAAGCAACAGCAGCCGCTCGCCAGTTTTCAGAATGACGTCGTTCCGAGCAGCCGTCGTTTTTATGATGCCCTCCAGGGCGCGCGTACCGCGTTTATTCTGGAGTGTAAAAAAGCGTCTCCGTCCAAAGGCGTGATCCGCGACGATTTCGACCCGGCGCGTATTGCCGGTATTTACAAGCATCATGCGTCTGCCATTTCTGTGCTGACGGATGAGAAATATTTCCAGGGCAGCTTCGATTTTCTGCCCGTTGTCAGCGGCATCGCGCCGCAGCCGATTCTGTGCAAAGACTTTATTATCGACCCGTATCAGATCTGGCTGGCGCGCTTTTACCAGGCCGATGCCTGCCTGCTGATGCTCTCCGTGCTGGATGACGAGCAGTATCGCCAGCTCTCCGCCGTCGCGCACAGCCTGAATATGGGCGTGCTGACCGAAGTAAGCAACGAAGAGGAGCTGGAGCGCGCCATCGCGCTGGAAGCCAAAGTGGTCGGCATTAACAACCGCGACCTGCGCGACCTGTCGATTGACCTCAACCGTACGCGCCAGCTTGCGCCGCGTCTGGGCGCGGGCGTCACGGTGATCAGCGAATCCGGGATTAACAGCTACGCTCAGGTGCGCGAACTCAGCCACTTTGCCAACGGTTTCCTGATCGGTTCCGCAATGATGGAACACGAAGACCTTAACGCGGCCGTGCGCCGCGTGCTGTTGGGTGAGAACAAAGTCTGCGGCCTGACCCGTGAACAGGATGCGCAGGCCGCATATGAAGCGGGCGCAATCTATGGTGGTCTGATCTTTGTTGAGTCCTCTCCTCGCGCCGTTAATGAGGAAAAGGCGCACAAGGTGATCGCGGCTGCGCCACTGAGCTACGTGGGCGTGTTCCGCAATGCGGATATTAACGACGTTGCGGCAAAAGCGGACGCGTTATCCCTGAGCGCGGTTCAGCTGCACGGCGATGAAGATCAGGCGTACATCGATGCTCTGCGACATGTTCTGGCGCCTCAGGTTCAGATCTGGAAAGCGCAAAGCGTTGGCGCCACCCTGCCCGCGCGTAACCTGAAGCATGTTGATAAATACGTGCTCGACAACGGCCAGGGCGGCACCGGGCAGCGTTTCGACTGGTCACTGCTGCGTGGCGAAGTGCTGGACAATGTCCTGCTGGCGGGGGGATTAAGCCCCGATAACTGTGTGGAAGCGGCCAAAACCGGCTGCGCCGGCCTCGATTTCAATTCAGGCGTAGAGTCCCAACCGGGCATAAAAGACGCCAGCAAGCTGGCATCGGTATTTAAAACTCTGCGTGCATATTAAGGAAGAGAAGATGACGACATTACTTAACCCGTATTTTGGTGAGTTCGGTGGGATGTATGTCCCACAAATCCTGATGCCCGCGCTGCGCCAGCTGGAAGAAGCGTTTGTGAGCGCACAGAAAGATCCGGCGTTTCAGGCGGAGTTTACTGACCTGCTGAAAAACTACGCCGGTCGTCCGACGGCGCTGACCAAATGCCGCAACCTGACCGAAGGCACCAAAACCACGCTGTATCTTAAGCGTGAAGATCTGCTGCACGGTGGCGCGCATAAAACTAACCAGGTGCTTGGCCAGGCACTGCTCGCGAAGCGGATGGGTAAAACCGAAATCATCGCCGAAACCGGCGCGGGGCAGCACGGTGTGGCCTCAGCGCTCGCCAGCGCCCTGCTCGGTCTGAAATGCCGCATTTACATGGGGGCGAAGGACGTTGAGCGCCAGTCGCCAAACGTGTTCCGTATGCGTCTGATGGGGGCGGAAGTGATCCCTGTGCACAGCGGTTCTGCCACGCTGAAAGATGCCTGTAATGAAGCGCTTCGCGACTGGTCTGGCAGCTACGAAACCGCCCACTACATGCTCGGTACCGCGGCGGGCCCGCACCCGTTCCCGACCATCGTGCGGGAATTCCAGCGCATGATCGGCGAAGAGACTAAAGCGCAAATCCTCGAAAAAGAGGGTCGCCTGCCGGATGCGGTGATTGCCTGCGTTGGCGGCGGATCTAACGCCATCGGCATGTTTGCCGATTTTATCGACGAAACCAGCGTTGGGCTGATTGGCGTTGAGCCTGCCGGCCACGGCATTGAAACGGGCGAGCACGGAGCGCCGCTGAAGCATGGCCGCGTGGGCATCTACTTCGGCATGAAGGCCCCGATGATGCAGACTGATGAAGGGCAGATTGAGGAGTCTTACTCAATCTCTGCCGGGCTGGATTTCCCGTCCGTAGGGCCGCAGCACGCGTTCCTCAACAGCACCGGTCGCGCGGATTATGTCTCCATCACCGATGACGAAGCGCTGGAGGCCTTCAAAACGCTGTGCCGCAATGAAGGGATCATCCCGGCGCTGGAGTCTTCCCACGCGCTGGCGCACGCGCTGAAAATGATGAAGGAAAACCCGGAAAAAGAGCAGCTGCTGGTGGTAAACCTTTCCGGTCGCGGTGACAAAGATATCTTCACCGTTCACGATATTCTGAAAGCACGAGGGGAAATCTGATGGAACGCTACGACAACGCATTTGCACAACTAAAAGCTCGCCAGGAAGGCGCCTTCGTTCCCTTCGTGACGCTGGGCGACCCCGGCCCGGAGCAGTCGCTGAAGATTATCGACACCCTGATTGATGCCGGTGCCGACGCGCTGGAGCTCGGTATTCCGTTCTCCGATCCGCTGGCGGATGGCCCGACCATTCAGAACGCAACGCTACGCGCGTTTGCCGCGGGCGTGACGCCGAGCCAGTGCTTTGAAATGCTGGCGGCGATCCGTCAGAAGCATCCGACCATTCCGATCGGCCTGCTGATGTACGCCAACCTGGTGTTCAGCCGCGGTATTGATGCGTTTTACGCCGATTGCGCCCGCGTGGGCGTTGACTCCGTGCTGGTGGCTGACGTGCCTGTTGAAGAATCCGCGCCGTTCCGTCAGGCGGCGATGCGCCACAACGTCGCGCCGATTTTCATCTGTCCGCCGAATGCCGATGACGATCTGTTGCGCCAGATTGCCTCTTACGGACGAGGTTACACCTACCTGCTCTCCCGTGCGGGCGTCACCGGTGCGGAAAACAAAGCCGCGCTGCCGCTGCATCATCTGGTGGAGAAGCTGGCAGAATACCATGCTGCACCGCCGCTTCAGGGCTTTGGCATTTCCTCACCGGATCAGGTTACTGCGGCGATTGACGCGAAAGCCGCCGGAGCCATTTCGGGTTCGGCTATCGTGAAAATCATCGAGAAGAACGTGGATAAGCCAGAGCAGATGCTGACTGAGTTACACGCATTCGTCACATCCATGAAAGCGGCCACGCGCAAGGCGTAACCGTTAACACCGTCTGGCCCCGGCGTCAGGCGGTTTTCCCTTCTCTCTTCCTGAAAGAAGCAGGTCAAAATTGATCCTGTCGATATTTTCGGTGTGAATGACTTTCCAAACTTTCGCGTAAGCGTATGATCTGGGCTCTTTTTAGCGTTACCCTTCTGAGTTCAGAGGTTATTCATGTCATGGCATTCCTTCAAACAGACTTACCTGGTTAAGTTCTGGTCACCTGTTCCGGCCGTTATCGCGGCAGGCATTCTCTCTACTTATTATTTCGGTATTACCGGCACCTTCTGGGCTGTTACGGGCGAGTTTACCCGCTGGGGTGGGCAGCTATTACAGCTGGCAGGTGTCCATGCCGAAGAGTGGGGATACTTCAAACTGATCCATCTTGAGGGCACACCGCTGACCCGCATCGACGGGATGATGATCATTGGCATGTTCGGCGGCTGTTTTGCGGCCGCGCTGTGGGCCAATAACGTTAAGTTGCGCATGCCGAAAAGCCGCATTCGCATTGTGCAGGCCGTGGCGGGCGGTATCATTGCCGGGTTTGGCGCTCGTCTGGCGATGGGCTGTAACCTTGCCGCGTTCTTCACCGGTATTCCGCAGTTCTCGCTGCATGCCTGGTTCTTTGCCGTCGCCACCGCCATCGGCTCGTACTTCGGTGCTAAATTCACCCTGCTGCCGCTGTTCCGCATTCCGGTGAAAATGACGAAAGTTAGCGCTGCCTCTCCGTTAACGCAAAAACCCGATCAGGCGCGTCGTCGCTTCCGCCTCGGTATGCTGGTCTTTTTTGCCATGGTTGCCTGGGCGATTTGCACCGCAATGAATCAGCCCAAACTCGGTCTGGCCATGCTGTTCGGCGTCGGTTTTGGTCTGCTGATTGAACGCGCGCAGATCTGCTTTACCTCCGCGTTTCGCGATATGTGGATCACCGGACGCACCATGATGGCGAAAGCCATTATTGCCGGCATGGCCGTGAGCGCGATCGGCATCTTCAGCTATGTTCAGCTCGGCGTGGAACCGAAAATCATGTGGGCAGGCCCAAATGCCGTCATTGGCGGGCTGCTGTTTGGTTTTGGCATCGTGCTGGCGGGCGGGTGTGAAACCGGCTGGATGTATCGCGCTGTGGAAGGCCAGGTGCATTACTGGTGGGTGGGTCTGGGTAACGTGATTGGCTCTACCCTTCTGGCCTGCTACTGGGATGACGTCTCTCCGGTACTGGCAACAAACTGGGACAAGGTCAACCTGCTGAATACCTTTGGTCCACTCGGGGGACTCCTGGTGACCTATGCCCTGCTGCTTATCGCCTTCTTACTGGTTGTTGCACAAGAGAAGCGCTTCTTCCGACGCGCCACCGCCAAAACTGAAACTCAGGAGAATGCCGCATGAAAGAGATCGTGCCTGACTATCGTCTCGATATGGTGGGTGAACCTTGCCCTTACCCGGCCGTCGCCACGCTTGAAGCGCTACCGCAGCTAAAGAAAGGTGAAATTCTGGAAGTGGTGAGCGATTGCCCCCAGTCGATCAATAACATTCCGCTTGATGCCAAAAATCACGGCTATACCGTGCTGGATATCCAGCAGGACGGACCAACCATTCGTTATTTAATTCAGAAGTGATTGCACGATCGAAAAAGGCCTCTCAGAGGCCTTTTCTAGTTTACTGGCTTTGGCCACCGTCGTCGTCTGAGCTTCGGCAGGCATGAATGAATGGTGAGACGTGTTCCGCAAACGGAACAGATAGCACCGTGAGGTAGGCTATGTGCTGGGCTGAACGTCGTGAACTGAAACTGTTTACCTGCACAAACCGGACACTCAAATTTGATGTTGGGGATATCCCCTCCAGCCAGGTGTGTGGAACAACCACCATACAGCAATCACCGGCTGACAGGGGATATATCTTCTGTCAGAAACGATAGCCTGCTGAGAACATAAATACCCACGGATCCAGACGAGTATTGATACTTTGCTGCTGGCCGCCCGCTTTAAAGCGCACGTCCGTATCAATGTCCATATACCAGACCGAGGCGTTGATAAGCCAGTCACGGTTAATCAGATAATCCAGACCAACCTGTCCCGCCATGCCCCACGAGTCTTTCAGGCTGAGATCGGAGAGCCCGGCCTCTTTACCGGTATCGTTAAATTTCTCATCAAAAAAGGTGGTGTAGTTAACGCCTGCACCAATATAAGGGCGCACCTTGCTGCTGGAATCGCCGAAGTACCACTGCGCCATCAGCGTGGGTGGTAAATGGTGCACCGTGGCAATGTCCCCGGTCGGTCCTAAACCGACGCGGTGACGGAATGGCGTGGCGGCTAAAAGCTCGACGCCAATGTTATCCGTTGCCATATACGTAAACGTCAGGCCTAACTGGGTGTTATTGCTGACGTTAAACCCGCCCATACCCAGTACATTGTCTGACCCTTCTGTTGGACGCACCGTTGCCGAACCGGCACGAATAAAGAATTCGCCTGCTTCATGCGCGTACGCGCCGCCAGAGAGACTGCTTAAGATAAGGGCTGCCACCGCTAATTTTTTCATATCCGCTCCATCGTTGTGGTTTTAATTGCGGAGGAGAATATACTCACAAATGAGTAATAAGTGATCTACCACAGATCACATTAAAACCAGTAAGTTAACATTCATTGATCTAGGTTAATTTTTGGTGACGCCTCATAAAACAATAAGTTGTTACCGCGTCAATTTTTGGCATTGCATGGTAACAAAATTTTCTGTTTTCCCTCTCTTGCGCTTCCTGTAGCGGCTGGATAATTTATCGCTCTCACAATGTGATTTGATGCGTTCTACTTTTGCAGGTGTGCCATGAGTGATCATAACCCGTGCATGACGTGCGGAGCCTGTTGTGCGTATTTTCGAGTCTCTTTCTACTGGGCTGAAGCCAGCGATGGCGGCGGCACCGTTCCGGTTGATCTCACGGAACCCTTGACCCCTTTTCTGCGCTGTATGCGCGGCACCAACCAAAAACAGAGCCGCTGTGTGGCACTGGAAGGTGAACCTGGGGTATCCACACGCTGCTCCATTTACGCGGATCGCCCCAGCCCGTGTCGCACTTTCGCGATGTCGGGAGAGGATGGGCAGGTCAATGAGGCATGCAATCGCGCCCGCGCCCGCTATGGATTACCGCCGCTTTACAAAGATATGCTTTTCCATACAAGCCTTGATGCTGCCACCAGCGTGTTATCCGGTGTACAATTGCCGGCTAATTAACACCTGCAATACTCAAGGAGAGTGCATGTCTATCACGGCGAAGTCTGTCTACCGTGACACGGGAAATTTTTTCCGCAATCAGTTCATTACCTTTTTACTGATCGCGTTGTTGTGCGCCTTTATTACGGTGGTGCTGGGTCATGCGTTCTCACCCAGTGATGAACAGATTGCCACGCTGAGCCAGGGGGATCATCTTGCAGGCAGCGCAGGGTTGTTTGACCTTGTGCAGAATATGACGCCAGAGCAACAGCAAATCTTGCTGCGCGCATCTGCGGCATCGACCTTCTCGGGCCTGATTGGCAACGCCATTCTGGCGGGTGGCGTGTTGCTGATGATCCAGCTGGTGTCTGCCGGCCAACGCGTCAGCGCGTTACGTGCAATCGGGGCCAGCGCTCCGGTGCTGCCAAAACTGTTCATCCTCATCTTCCTGACCACGCTGCTGGTCCAGATGGGGATCATGTTGGTTGTCGTTCCGGGCGTGCTGCTGGCTATCGTGCTTTCATTCGCGCCAGTAATGGTTGTACAGGACAAACTGGGCATTTTCACCGCCATGCGCAGCAGCATCAGGCTCGCGTGGGCCAATATGCGACTGGTCGCCCCGGCCGTTATCAGCTGGTTGCTGGCCAAGACTCTGCTGCTGCTGTTTGCGCCGAATTTTGCGGTGTTAACGCCAAACGTCGGAGCGGTTGTAGCCAATACGCTGAGCAATCTGATTTCAGCCGTGCTGCTGGTCTATTTGTTCCGCCTGTACATGTTAATTCGTCAGTAACTGGGATCGCAGAATGAAGCAGTTTCTTGATTTTTTACCGCTGATCGTATTTTTCGCTTTTTATAAGCTGTACGACATTTATGCCGGCACGCTGGCGCTGATTGTGGCAACGGCTGTGGTGCTGATTTACAGCTGGGTTCGCTATCGCAAAGTTGAAAAGATGGCGCTCATCACCTTCCTGATGGTGGCGATGTTTGGTGGCCTGACGTTGTTCTTCCACAATGATGAATTTATCAAATGGAAGGTCACGGTGATTTACGGCCTGTTTGCGGGCGCGCTGCTCATCAGCCAGTGGGTGATGAAGAAGCCGCTGATCCAGCGCATGCTGGGGAAAGAACTGACCCTGCCGCAGGCTGTGTGGGGGCGTCTGAATATCGCCTGGGCGCTATTTTTTATTCTGTGTGGTCTGGCGAATATCTATATCGCATTCTGGCTGCCACAGAATATCTGGGTCAACTTCAAGGTGTTTGGCCTGACGGCGCTGACCCTTATCTTCACCCTGCTTAGCGGCGTTTATATTTATCGCCACATGCCGCAGGATGACAAGCACTGATCCTTCTGGCCAGATCGCCGCGCGGTCTGGCCTCTTTTCCCGCCTTCTCTTATCTCTACATCCTTCCTGCGAAAATGTCTGAATCATGAAGATTTTATGGAGATTGCTGTCATTTGATTGTAATGAGAATGACTATCATTAATATTCGTCATCGCATTTTTAACAAATGGAAATGAGTTGATGAATAACATAATAAGATTTGCCCCGGCTACACTTACGCTCGCCATTCTTTCAACGCTATACCAGAGCGCGCACGCAGCGGAAGATCCTCTCGCCGATGGTGAAACAATGGTTGTTCAGGCCACCGCTGAAGAGGCGCTGAAGCAACAGCCGGGGGTTTCCATCATCACGGCAAAGGACATAGAAAAGGATCCACCGGTTAACGATCTTTCAGAAATTATTCGCAAAATGCCCGGGGTTAACCTCACCGGAAACAGCGCGACAGGCAGCCGCGGCAACAACCGCCAGATCGACATCCGCGGTATGGGGCCGGAGAACACGCTGATTCTGATTGACGGTGTGCCGGTGACGTCACGTAACTCGGTGCGCTACAGCTGGCGCGGGGAGCGCGACACCCGCGGGGATACCAACTGGGTTCCGCCAGAGATGGTTGAGCGCATTGAAGTGCTCCGGGGACCTGCTGCCGCCCGCTATGGTTCGGGGGCGGCCGGCGGCGTCGTCAACATCATTACCAAACGCCCGACCAACGACTGGCACGGTTCGCTCTCCCTGTACACTAACCAGCCTGAAAATGATAAAGAGGGAGCGACGAAACGCGCTAATTTTGATCTGAGCGGCCCCCTCGCGGGCGATGCGTTAACGATGCGCCTGTACGGGAATATCAATAAAACCGACGCAGATGCTCAGGACATCAACACCGCGCAAAACGGTTCTTACGCCGCCGGACGTGAAGGCGTGCGCAACAAGGACATCAATGCCCTGCTCTCCTGGAAACTCACACCACAGCAGATTATCGATTTCGACTACAGCTACAGCCGCCAGGGCAATATCTACGCGGGTGATACTCAATACAGCAACAGCAACGTCAGCCCTGACGGTCTGGTGTCGTCCCTGTATGGACACGAAACGAACCGAATGTACCGCCAGTCTTATGGCATTACGCACAACGGCATCTGGGACTGGGGTCAGTCAAAGTTCGGTGTTTATTATGAAAAGACCAACAACACCCGCCTGGAAGAAGGCTCTACGGGCAAAGTTGAAGGGATGATCAATAGCGATAAATACGATACCAGCCGGCTGGAGTCATACCGTTCAACGGGTGAACTGAACATTCCTTTCTTCTGGCTGGTCGAACAGACGCTAACCGTTGGAGCAGAATGGAACCGTGATGAACTGAACGATCCGGCCTCAATGCAGGCGACAAATGTGTCGGGAGAAGTGATTAACGGCGTTCCCGGCACGGCTTCTGAGCGCAACAGCAAAAACAGCGCTGACCTCACTGGCATCTATCTTGAGGACAATATTGAAGCGCGTCAGGGCACCAACCTGATCCCAGGGCTCCGCTTTGATTATCACAATCAGTTTGGCAGCAACTGGAGCCCGAGCCTGAACCTCTCTCAGGATTTGGGTGACATGTTCAAGGTTAAAGCGGGTATCGCTCGGGTATTTAAAGCGCCAAACCTGTATCAATCCAGCGAAGGCTATCTGCTTTCCACCCGCGGCAATGGCTGCCCGAATAACGTTTCCGAAGGAAGCTGTTACCTGTTAGGTAACCCGGATCTGGATCCTGAAATCAGCGTGAACAAAGAGATTGGCCTGGCCTTTGCGCTGGAAGGCTACGAGGCTGGCATAACCTGGTTCCGCAACGATTACAAAAACAAGATCGTTTCAGGAACGGATGTGCTGGGCCAGACAAGCAGCGGCGCAAATATCCTTCAGTGGCAGAACGGAGGAAAGGCTGTTGTTGAGGGGCTGGAAGGCAACCTCACCGTCCCGGTTATCCGCGACACGCTCACCTGGCGTACCAATGCGACGTATATGATTCAGTCTGAAAGTAAGGACACCGGCAACCCTCTGTCGATTATCCCAAAATATACCGTCAACACGATGCTCGACTGGCAGGTAAGCAGCAAACTTTCAGCGAACCTTAGCTGGACAATGTATGGCCGCCAGAAGCCAAGAGAAAATGCTGAAATCCGCAAAGAGCAGAATGCGATGTCAGATAAAGAGATTGGCGCCTATTCCATCGTTGGGATCGGTAGTAACTATCAACTGACAAAAGACCTCCACCTGAATGCCGGGATCAGCAACCTCTTTGATAAGCAGATTTACCGAGAAAATGACGGTGCATCGACCTATAACGAACCAGGCCGTGCGTATTACGCTGGCGTGACCCTGTCCTTCTGACCCTAAGGCGCCTGCTCTGCGGGCGCTAACCCTATTCTCTCCAGCCAGAAATCATAGTAGCATCCCGCCTGAAGTCTTCAGTTACGAGTTTAAAAACAATGACAACAAATGACGCCCCTCAGGGCGAACTGGTTTTACGCACACTGGCAATGCCTGCGGATACGAATGCCAATGGCGATATTTTTGGCGGCTGGTTGATGTCGCAGATGGATATGGGCGGTGCAATCCTGGCAAAAGAGATTGCACACGGGCGCGTGGTAACCGTCCGGGTCGATGGCATGACCTTTCTGCGCCCTGTCGCGGTGGGGGACGTGGTGTGCTGTTATGCACGCTGCGTAAAACGCGGCAATACGTCTGTCTCCATCAACATTGAAGTATGGGTGAAAAAAGTCTCTTCTGAACCGATTGGTCAGCGCTATAAGGCGACGGAGGCATTATTCATCTACGTGGCGGTGGATAGCGACGGTAAGCCCCGCCAGCTCCCACGGAGCTGAACCTCAGGTAAAAAAAAGCCTCCTTGCGGAGGCTTCTTTTATTCCATCTGTGCCCCGCCGTTCAGGCGGAAGACAATGTTCACAATCAACCCATTGCCGGGTTTACCGGCTTCATAGCGCCACCTGCGCATGGCCGATTTAACTTCGCGTTCAAACATATTCGCCGGCTGTGCGGACAGGATTTCCACGTTATCCACACGTCCATCAGCCGTAACGTCGAATTTCACCCGTACACGCCCTTCAATACGTAACGCCTGAGCACGTGCCGGGTACTGCGGCTGGTTACGGCTCAGCGCGCGCGGGCCTGCTGGCGCCGTTACCGTCGGTTTTGTCGCGGTCGTGGTGTTATTCATCAGCGGACGTGACGGGGCGGCATTTTCAACCGGCTGCGTGGCGCGTGGCTCAACCGGACGCACTTCGCGTTTCGGACGCTCTTCCACCTTTTTGACCGGCTTGGGTTTTGGCTTCGGCTTAGGTTTCGGCTCCGGCTTATGGATCACCACCGGCGCTTCTTTCGGCGGTTCAGGAACCGGCTCGGGCTCTGGCTCCGGCTCGGGTTCAGCAACGGGCTGTGGCGGCGGCGGCGCAACCTGCGGCGGCTCAAGATCCGCAGGCGATACCATGGTCACAGAAATTGGCTGCGCAGGCGCTGGCATTTCAATAACCTGATGAACCGAGGTATAGAGCAGACCCGCCACGACAGCACCGTGAATAACGACGGAAAGCAACGTCGGCCATGGAAAGCGGCGAGGTAAATCAAGGGTCATCGAAGTCATAATCATCAACGTTAAAAAACCGAACCTCGATTTTAAATGCAAATAGCAATCATATTCAATAAGACACTTTGTCCTGGCGCAATTTAAGCGTACATGAGGGCAAAAAAGGGGCATCCAGATCAGGGTTTTAACATTGTTATTATCTTTACATTGCAGTCATTTGTGCTTTCACATAACGTAATTGTCACTTTTACCGGTTAAGGAGCTTTGCCGTGCTTTACGTGATTTACGCTGAAGATGTACCTGATTCTCTGGAAAAACGTCTTTCCGTTCGCCCTGCCCATCTGGCGCGTTTACAGTTGCTACAGGATGAAGGTCGGTTGCTGACCGCAGGCCCGATGCCTGCCGTTGACAGCAACGATCCGGGCGCGGCGGGTTTTACCGGCTCAACGGTGATTGCCGAGTTTGAATCTCTGGAAGCCGCACAGGCCTGGGCAGAAGCAGACCCGTACGTCGCAGCCGGCGTTTACGAGAAAGTCACGGTTCGCCCGTATAAAAAAGTGTTCTGAAACGAAAGGCTCCCTCGGGAGCCTTTTCTTCATTCAGTGCAGCGACGCCAGCCTCGCCGCAAATCCGACAAACAGCAGCCCTATCAACCCGTTCCCCAGCTTCGCCAGTTTCTTTTTGGTTTTCAGGTAACGCGTGACAAACGCGCCTGAGAAAATCAGGAAGCTCATGTACATGAAGCTGATCAGCTCAAGCGTTGTGGCGAGGATCAGGAACGACGTGCCGGTATTCTTCGCATTGACATCAATGAACTGCACGAAGAACGACACGTAAAAGAGAATCGCTTTCGGGTTCGTCAGGCTCAGCACCAGCGAACGCTTAAGGATTGCGCTTGCCGGTTCGGCGCTACTTTCGTGCGCATTTTTTTGACGCGTTATAACGGACCAAAGCATTTTCCCGCCCAGCCACAGCAGATAAAACGCGCCCAGATAGCGGACAATATTAAATAATACCGGAGTGGTCTGGATCAACGCGGCGACGCCCGCCCAGGCCAGAAACATCAGCACGGCATCACCAATAAACACACCGGTGGCTGCCAGATAGCCTTTCTTAACGCCGTGGCCAATCCCTGTTTTCAGCACAAACAAGGTGTTCGGTCCCGGAACCAGCACGATAAAAAATGCGCCGACAACATAGGTCCAGAAATTCAGTACACCAAACTCCGCAAACACGTCTTACTCCTTTCGCTCAAAAACAGTGGGGATACCGGTAATTACGGTATCCCCTGAATCAGTTGCGCTATTGTACGCCGTTATAGCCATCAAGATAAGTCGCGGCCAGTTCGTTACCAAATAACAGGGCGTCTTTACTGTCCATGTCCGAAGACCATTTATCCTTCGCGTTGCCTGCGAACAATTCCTGCGACTTCGCATTTTCTTTTAGCTGATCGCGAATGCTTTGCGCGTATTCACTGGCTTCAGCCTGAGTCCGCCCTTCCGCGCGGTCAGCTTTGCCCCGGGCATAAAGCTCGCGGAACTGCGCCACGTTCAGCTGATAATTTTTCTGCACGCTGGAGGTGTAATTGCCGCCAGTAAAGCTGGACTGATGCGACACGAAATAAAACGCGTGCCGCTCGGGTGAGGTTTTGCTGCTGGCACAACCGCTTAATATCGCAATCCCAAAGAGTGCTGCCATTACTTTTCCGTTCATCCTTTTTTCCTTTAATAAAGCCAATGTATTCCCCATGCGAAAACATAATCTGCCAATGAGGAAAATGACGAAAGTCCTAAATCTTCCCTGAGCGCATCCAGCGCCAAAAGTACAATAAAAATCCAGAGATAAGGATTCATCTTTTAATATCATGACGTTATGGGGACTTAGTATATCGCGGAAAGCAGATGGGAAGAGACTGCAAAAATTGATAGCCTGGATGTTTAATGGGCACCTTTACGGTGCCCTTCATGCTTTTCAGATGTCCTGGACCGCGAACAACAGCGCGTTACGGTGTCTGTTCAGGCCACATTTTCTGATGGCGTGGATACGCATATTGCGGCGGGATTGTGCTTCCAGCCAACGAGCCTTACGACGACTCACCTGTCGCAACATGCGCCAGCGCCCAACTTCAGTTCTACTGCGCTTCATGTCTACAACTCTTTCTCTAACAGAAATGCCATTATATGCCTAAGCAGGCGGCAAACCAGCGCTTTTATCTGCCGTTTTTATTTGCCAGATGAATCCTGATGCGTAAACTCATAACAATACGCTTTCAAAAGGATTTTTTATTTATGACAACCTTCTACACCGTGGTGAGTTGGCTGGTCATTTTAGGATACTGGCTGTTAATTGCCGGGGTGACGTTGCGCATTCTGATGAAACGCAGAGCGGTACCTTCCGCCATGGCCTGGCTTCTGATTATCTACATTCTGCCGCTGGTGGGCATCATCGCCTATCTCTCTTTCGGTGAACTTCATCTGGGTAAACGCCGCGCCGAACGCGCCCGCGCCATGTGGCCCTCCACGGCGAAATGGCTTGCCGACCTTAAAGCCTGCAAGCATATCTTCGCTGAAGAGAACAGTAGCGTGGCCGCATCTCTGTTCAAGCTGTGCGAACGCCGCCAGGGGATTGCTGGGGTAAAAGGCAATCAGCTGCAACTGATGACCTCTTCTGATGATGTGATGCAGGCGCTGATCCGTGATATCCAGCTCGCCCGGCATAATATCGAGATGGTGTTTTATATCTGGCAGCCGGGCGGCATGGCGGACCAGGTCGCCGAATCGCTAATGGCCGCTGCACGTCGCGGTATCCACTGCCGCCTGATGCTGGACTCCGCTGGCAGCGTGGCCTTTTTCCGTAGCCCGTGGGCAGGCATGATGCGCAACGCCGGTATCGAGGTGGTCGAGGCGCTAAAAGTGAATCTTTTCCGCGTCTTTCTGCGCCGCATGGATCTCCGCCAGCACCGGAAAATGGTTCTGATCGATAACTACATCGCCTACACCGGCAGCATGAACATGGTTGACCCCCGCTTCTTCAAGCAGGATTCCGGCGTGGGGCAATGGATCGATCTGATGGCGCGGATGGAGGGACCGATCGCGACCTCAATGGGCATCGTCTACTCCTGCGACTGGGAAATTGAAACCGGTAAACGCATTCTTCCCCCGCCGCCGGATGGCAATATCATGCCGTTTGAGGAAGCCAGCGGGCACACTATCCACACTATCGCCTCCGGTCCTGGCTTCCCGGAAGATCTGATCCATCAGGCACTGCTTACCGCCGCGTACTCCGCGCGGGAATATCTGATCATGACCACGCCCTATTTCGTTCCCAGCGACGACCTTCTGCATGCCATCTGTACAGCGGCACAGCGCGGAGTGGATGTGAGCATTATTATGCCGCGCAAGAACGATTCGCTGCTGGTGGGATGGGCAAGCCGCGCGTTCTTTAGTGAGCTGCTGGCCGCAGGCGTTAAAATTTATCAGTTCGAAGGCGGGCTGTTACACACCAAGAGCGTGCTGGTGGACGGAGAGCTGAGCCTGGTGGGTACCGTCAACCTCGATATGCGCAGCCTATGGCTGAATTTTGAAATTACGCTGGTCATTGATGACGCCGGGTTCGGTGGCGATCTGGCGGCGGTTCAGGACGATTATATCTCCCGCTCACGCCTGCTGGACGCCAGACTGTGGGCGAAACGTCCGCTGTGGCAGCGAATTGCCGAACGACTGTTTTACTTCTTTAGTCCGTTGCTGTAAAACGTGCCCAACGATGTTTAACAGGTAGTCATCATGGAAATGGATCTGAACAATCGCCTGACCGAAGACGAAACGCTCGAACAGGCCTACGATATTTTTCTCGAGCTGGCGGTCGATAATCTCGACCCTGCTGACGTCATTCTTTTCAACCTGCAATTTGAAGAGCGTGGCGGTGCTGAGCTGTTCGATCCGTCTGAAGACTGGGCCGAACATGTCGATTTTGATCTCAACCCGGACTTCTTCGCCGAGGTGGTGATTGGCCTGGCAGATGAAGACGGCGGAGAAATTAACGACATCTTTGCCCGCGTCCTGCTGTGCCGCGAGAAAGATCACAAACTGTGCCATATTCTCTGGCGCGAATAATAAAAAAGGCTGCCCACGCAGCCTTTTTTATTTAATCCGGTAAGGCATTTCCACAGCGGTGACAAAACCGCGCGCCGGGTTCATGATTCCCCTGCTGACAATTCGGACATTTGCGTTGCTGCTTGCTGTTCTGGAAGGCGCTGCTCATATGGGTGGTAATTAGGCCCGTCGGAATCGCTATCACCGAATAGCCGATCAGGATAAGAACCGATGCCACAATACGTCCGAGCGGCGTATGCGGGGTAATATCACCATAGCCCACGGTGGTCACCGTGACGATAGCCCAGTAAACAGACGCATTAAGCGTGGTAAACCCGTATTTCGGCCCTTCGATTAAATACATCAGGGAGCCAAAAACGATCATCACGATAGCAATAAACGAATAGAAGAGAATCAGCTGGTGGCGGGCGCTGACAATGGCAACCCAAAAAACCCGCAGCGACGGCATAAAGCGCAGCAGTTTGAGAATCCGTAACACACGAATCGCCCGCATTGCACGCCAGGCAAACACATAATTCAGGCTGATCTCAGGCCACAGCCACATGACATACAGCGGCAGGATGGTGGCTAAATCAATAAATCCCCAGAAGCTGAAAACGTATTTCGCCGGATTCGGCCAGCTAATGACCCTCAGCACATATTCCGCAGTAAACACCAGCGTGACAATCAATTCCAGCCAGACGAAAACGTGCCACTCCTCATACGTCATGTGGTACTGCGTTCCGGCGCCGGATTCGATAAAGATAATAATGACGCTAATCAGCGCAAATAAACCACACAGACCTTCGAAGCGGCGACCGGAAACCGTTTCAGGATCAAATAAAAGGTGATACAGCCGCTGACGGGCCGACGTGAATAATCGCGACACATTAACCTCGAAAAATAAGGGCTGACATCATGTCAGCCCTTGCGATTATAACGGGTCTACTTTCAGGCAGGAAACCGCATGTCGGAAACTGCCCTCCAGAACCGGCCGTGTTTTTGCACATTCCGGCCCGGCTATTGGGCATCGAGTACGGAATACGCAGCCTGAAGGCGGGTTGATTGGCGAAGGCAGTTCACCTTCCAGAAGCTGAATGGTTTTATTTTTTTCCAGATCGGGGTCCGGAACGGGAACCGCAGACATCAGCGCTTTGGTATAAGGGTGCAGCGGATTGTGGTACACCTCATCATACGTGCCCAGCTCCACGGCGTGGCCCAGATACATGACCAGCACACGGTCCGAAATGTGTTTTACCACCGCCAGATCGTGGGCAATGAAGATCAGCGACAGCCCCATTTCCCGTTGCAGTTTCTGTAGCAGGTTAACCACCTGGGCCTGGATGGAGACGTCCAGCGCTGAAACCGGCTCATCACAGATAATCAGCTTTGGTTCAAGGATCAACGCGCGTGCGATACCGATACGCTGGCACTGACCGCCGGAAAACTCATGTGGGTAGCGGTTGATGAGGTTAGGCAGCAGACCCACCTTCAGCATCATCGCTTTCACCCGGTCGCGAACTTCCTGGCGCGGCATCTTCGGATGATAGGTGCGCAGCGACATCCAGATGATTTTCCAGGATCCGCTGGCGTCCCTGAATCCGCGTATGACCATTGGCGAAATCATTGCCGAGCCGCTGCGCACGTCGCGCCATTCATCCGGCTTCATCCCCAGCAGATCTTTGCCAAGCCAGGCCACTTTTCCGTCGGTGGCTTTCACCAGGCCGATGATCGCCCGCGCAAATGTCGATTTGCCGCAGCCGGATTCGCCCACCACGCCCAGGGTCTCCCCTTCGTACAGGCGTAGCGTGACGCCATCCACCGCTTTCAGGGTTTTGGCAGGCTGCCAGAACCACTGTTTACCGTCTTTGATATCGAAATGGACCTTCAGGTCAGCGATTTCAAGCAGCACATTTCTTTTTTCGTCGATTGCGTTCATACCAGCTCCTCCAGCGGCTTAAAGCAGGCGCGCAGACGGCCTGGGGCAAACGCTTCCAGCGGCGGTGCGCTGTTACAGATTTCCATCGCATGCGGACAACGCGGCTGGAACGGGCAGCCTTTTGGCAGACGCAGCAGGTTTGGCGGGTTGCCCGGGATAGTCAGCAGCGACTCCCCTTCCGCATCAAGACGCGGTACGGCATTCAGCAGCCCGATAGAGTACGGATGGGCTGGCTGGTAAAACACATCGCGAGCATTACCGTATTCCATCGTGCGGCCTGCATACATGACTAACACTTTGTCGCAGATCCCGGCAACGACGCCTAAATCGTGGGTGATCATAATGATGGCGGTGTTGAACTCGCGCTTCAGCTCGTTCAGCAACGTCATGATCTGCGCCTGGACGGTTACATCCAGGGCGGTGGTCGGTTCATCAGCGATCAGCAGTTTTGGCCGACAAAGCAATGCCATCGCGATCATGACGCGCTGGCGCATACCGCCGGAGAACTCGTGCGGATACATGCGCATGCGCTTGCGTGCTTCAGGCATTTTCACCGCATCCAGCATTTTGACGGACTCTTCAAACGCTTCGGCTTTACCCAGCCCCTTGTGGAGCATCAGCACTTCCATCAGCTGTTCACCCACCCGCATATAGGGGTTCAGGGACGTCATCGGATCCTGGAAAATCATTGAAATCTGCTCGGCGCGCAGCTTGTTCAGCTCATGTTCCGGCAAATTCAGGATCTCTTTCCCGTTAAACGTCGCCGAACCACCGATCACGCCGTTTGACGCCAGCAGGCCCATCAGCGCGAATGCGGTCTGGGATTTACCGGAACCGGATTCGCCCACAATGCCCAGCGTTTCACCGGCACGCAGGTCGAAGTTGAGATCGTTAACGGCAGTAACATCACCGTCGGGGGTTTTAAACGTCACGCGGAGGTCTTTAACGTCCAGCAGTGCGCTGGTCCGCTGTTGCGCCTGTGGCGCGGTTGCCGTTTCAATAATGGTCATGACGGCGCTCCTTAACGGTCTTTCGGGTCGAGGGCATCACGCAGGCCATCGCCGATAAAGTTGAAACAGAACAGGGTGACGACCAGGAAGCCCGCCGGATACAGCAGTAACCACGGTGACACTTCCATGGAGTTTGCGCCATCACTTAACAGAGCGCCCCAGCTACTCAACGGCTCCTGCGTACCTAATCCCAGGAAGCTCAGGAAAGATTCAAACAGGATCATACTTGGCACCAGCAGGGAGGCGTATACCACCACCACGCCCAGCACGTTAGGAACGATATGACGCACCACAATATTGGCGGTAGAAACGCCCCCAACCTGTGCGGCTTCGATAAACTCCTTACGTTTGAGGCTCAGCGTCTGGCCGCGCACAATACGCGCCATATCCAGCCAGGACACCATCCCGATCGCCACGAAGATCAGCAGGATATTTTGACCAAAGAAGGTCACCAGCAGAATGACGAAGAACATGAACGGGAAGGAGTTCAGGATTTCAAGCATACGCATCATCACGGAGTCCACTTTCCCGCCGAGGTAACCGGAAAGCGAACCGTAAAGCGTGCCGACAATCACCGCCACCAGCGCCGCTGCGATGCCAACCATCAGGGAGATACGGCCGCCAATCGCCACACGCACCAGCAAATCACGCCCGGAAGAGTCGGTACCGAAATAGTGCCCGGATTCCATATCCGGCGCGCTGGACATCATGCCCCAGTCCGTATCGAAATAGGTGAACTGAGAGAGCATTGGCGCCAGGGTTACAAACAGCGCGATAAGCACCAGCACGACCAGGCTGGCAACGGCGGCACGGTTATGCATAAAACGACGGCGGGCGTCCTGCCAAAGGCTACGACCTTCGACCTCCAGCTTTTCACTGAAGTTTTCCAGCGCCTCGCTGTTTTTCTTACTCAACATCATGGCGTGCTCCAGTTAGTAACGGATTTTCGGGTCGATAACGGCATACAGCACATCGACAACGGCATTAAACAGAATGGTCAGCGCGCCCACGAGGATCGTCAGGCTCAGCACCAGCGAATAGTCACGGTTAAGCGCCCCGTTAACAAACAGCTGCCCGATACCTGGCAGGCCATAAATGGTTTCAATCACCATTGAGCCGGTGATAATGCCGACGAAAGCCGGACCCATATAGGAGAGTACCGGTAACAGTGCAGGCTTGAGGGCATGACGGAAAATAATCCGGCGCATCGGCAGCCCTTTCGCACGGGCGGTACGGATGAAGTTCGAGTGCAGGACTTCAATCATTGAACCGCGGGTAATACGGGCGATGCTGGCGATGTAGGCCAGAGATAATGCCACCATCGGCAATATCATGAACTTCAGCGCCCCGCCGTTCCAGCCGCCCCCGGGAAGCCATTTCAGGGTTATGGCGAATATCATGACCAGCAACGGCGCGACAACGAAGCTGGGGATAACCACCCCGGTCATTGCGACCCCCATTACGGCGTAATCCCATCGGGTATTTTGTTTTAGCGCAGCGATAACGCCCGCAGTGACACCGAGAACAACGGCCAGGATAAATGCAGCAGCCCCTAATTTAGCCGATACCGGGAAGCTGGACGCCACCAGGTCGTTAACGGAGTAGTCTTTATATTTAAATGACGGACCAAAATCACCGTGGGCAAGTTGCTTCAGATAGTTGAAGTACTGCGTGGTGATAGGATCGTTTAAATGGTATTTCGCTTCGATGTTGGCCATAACTTCTGGCGGAAGCGTGCGTTCACCGGTAAAAGGACTGCCCGGCGCAAGACGCATCATGAAGAAGGAAATTGTAATTAGAATAAATAACGTTGGAATCGCTTCAAGACAGCGACGCAGGATAAATTTCAACATTGCCCGTACCTTCTGGCGTGTGCCTGATGAATGTTACAAAATAGACACAGTGGGGCAAGCTCGCTCGCCCCACGTATTGCCATTAATGCTTGATAATATAAAGATTCTTAACGGAAATATTATCCAACGGGTCTTTACCGGTATAACCCCCTACCCATGGTTTCACCAGGCGGGCATTAACGTAGTAGTAAACCGGAACGATCGCAGAGTCTTTATCGAGCTGTTGTTCTGATTTGGCGTACAGATCGGCGCGCTGGGCGTCATCTGCCACCTTCAGGGTTTCGCCAATCAGCTTATCAAACGCCGGGCTCTTATAGTGTGCGGTGTTGTTCGAACTGTCGCTCAGCATGGTGTTCAGGAATGAAGTCGGTTCGTTATAGTCCGCACACCATCCTGCACGTGCCACGTCAAAGGTTCCCTGATGGCGCGTATCGAGGAAGGTTTTCCATTCCTGGTTTTCCAGCTTCACGTTCACGCCGAGGTTTTTCTTCCAGATTGACGCGACGGCAATAGCCAGTTTTTTATGCAGATCGGAGGTGTTATACAGCAGGCTAAAGGTCAGCGGCTTGTCGGCGGTATAGCCAGCTTCTGCCAGCAGTTTTTTCGCTTCTTCGTTACGTTTTTCCTGGGACCATTTGAACCATTCAGGTTCAACCAGTTTCATACCGTCGGTGTAAGGCGGGGTGTAGCTGTAAGCCGGCAGGTCGCCCTGATTCTTCACTTTATTCACGATAATGTCGCGATCCAGCGCCAGCTTCAGTGCGGTACGAACACGTACGTCGGTGAACGGTGCTTTCTGGTTGTTAATTTCGTAATAGTAGGTGCACAGATACGGATCGACGTGAACTTCTTTCGGGATCTCTTTTTTCAGTTTCTGGAACAGTTCAATCGGCATGTTGTTATAGGTCATGTCGATTTCACCGCTGCGGTAGCGGTTTACGTCCGTCACTTCAGAAGAGATTGGCAGGTAGGTGACCTGATTGATAACGGTCTTCGCATTATCCCAATACTGCGGGTTACGCTCCAGCACCATACGTTCGTTAACGACCCAGTCCTTCAGCTTATATGCACCGTTGGTCACGATATTCGCAGGCTGCGTCCATTTTTCACCAAATTTTTCTACTGCGGATTTTGGTACCGGGGAGACGGACGGGTGAACCAGCAGCTTATAGAAGTACGGAACAGGTTCGCTCAACGTCACTTCAAAGGTGTTGGCATCGATGGCTTTTACGCCCAGGTCGGTTACGGGCTTTTTACCCGTGATGATGTCATCGATATTGGCAATATGGCCATACTGGAGGTAACTCGCATACGGGGAGGCGGTATTTGGATCCGCCAGACGCTGCCAGCTATAGACGAAATCTTCGGCGGTAACCGGCGTACCGTCGGACCATTTGGCATCTTTACGCAGATGGAAGGTCCAGACTTTAAAATCTTTGTTGTCCCATTTTTCCGCCACGCCCGGAGCCGGGTGGCCGTCTACGTCAGTCACCAGCAGACCTTCAAACAGATCGCGGTTGACGTTAGACTCTGGAACACCTTCAATTTTGTGCGGATCAAGAGACTGCACTTCCGCACCGTTATTACGTACCAGCGTTTGCTTCTCAGCCAGCTGAACACCAGCAGGAACGTCCGCAGCCATTGCAGCGTTGCCCGCGATTAGCGCAGTTAAAATCCCCGCCGCTACCAGACTTTTTTTTGTGATGATGGACATTGTGTTGATACTCCACTCATTATAATGACCAGCCTTCGCCAGTTGTGTAATCCCCTGTTGGGGCCTGTACAGCGCAGGAGTTTTTTTTGCTACTGTCAGGTTCTTTTTTTACTTCTTGCTATCACCGACTTCATTATTACTGACCGCTCGTTCGGCGGTCTTGCGTCGATTCTTTACACCTCTCCCCTGTCAGAGAGATGCGTTGGATATCTTATGTGAGGGCTATATGAAAATAGTTCTCATCAACTTGTTTAATGCTGCAAAATATAAGGCCGGAAAGTACCAAATGGTGCCAACTCTCGCCAATACATTTTGCAAATTTGTTAAGCATTTCTCTTTTACGATGACTGGCATAACTATGGCGCCAACCCTGGCTTACGCCGAAATCAACAAAAAGACATGTAATTCATACAGATAAGAAATTTTGTTGCTCCAAACGCGACGACATAGCTTAGCTGAACGATTTTTCACGATAATTTAACAATTGATTATTATTTAGCACATTCGTCTGAGTCAGCGTCGAAATTACTAATATCATTTCGGTTATCTGTCAGCAAGCCCCAGAGTATCATGTGAGTAAAATAACAGAGGGTTTGAGGAATTTATGCGCGGCAAGGGGAAATGAAAATAAACAACCTCTTGAAAAACAACAAAAGAGAGTTATTAGTAGAACTTATTATGACTGGCGCCTATTTCAACTTTATTTATATGATTTGCAGATAATCACGTAAAAAACGGAGCCGCTGGCTCCGCTCTTTCAAATGAAAGTCAGTGTACTAACCCGGGGAATATACTTTTTATACCGGTAACGATAAATTCGATGCCCAACGCCATTAACAACAGACCCATGATACGGGTAATCACGTTGATGCCCGTTTGTCCCAGCAAGCGAACCAGCCATGGCGCCATACGAAATACGCCCCAGCAGCACAGTGCGAACAGCGCAATAGCGACGGAAAAGCCAATCAGGTGCATCAGGCTGTGGTAGCGCGTTCCCCAGACGATTGTGGAACTGATCGCCCCCGGGCCCGCCATCAGCGGCAGTGCCAGTGGCACGACCCCGATGCTCTCGCGGATAGCTGTCTCTGATTTTTCCTGCTTGTTCTGTTTATCCTCCCCCAGCTTGCCGCTGATCATCGACATGGCAATCGTCACCACCAGGATCCCGCCTGCTATACGGAACGAATCAATCGAGATGCCGAAGACCTGAAGAATGGCGTCCCCGAGATAAAGAGAAGTAAGCAAGATGATGGCCACCGACAGGTTTGCCGTCAGGTTGGTTTTATTTCGTGCCGCAGCCGTCTGATAGCTGGTCATACTGATGAAGACAGGGATGATCCCTACCGGGTTAACCAGAGCAAACAAGCCGATAAAAAACTTGAAATATGTAGGGAAATCAAAGAGCGTTTGAATCACATTAAGCTCCGCAATTGAGCATGGCCAGGGAGAAACTGCGTGTCATGATAAATCCGCGCTGAAGATACGCTTTTTAGCCGCACACTTCACCAGAAATCTGTTCTTAAACGTTATCAATTCATGATGTTAAACATTTGTGTAATCAATGATATCGCCGCTTCCAATAGTTACTTAATTATTTAACAGTAGAATAATTAGCACAAAATAACCCTGCTGAAAGGTATCAGCTTAGGACAAAATTGATCTCGATCATAATTTTCGTACTCAGAAGTGAGTAATCTTGGTTACGCCGCCAGGGAGATCACCTATCAAAAAGGTATGATGCTAAGGTAAGGCTCTTTTAGTAAATTAGTGAGCTGGAGCAGTGAGTAATCCTTTGTTTTACTGTGTGTTACGCAAGTGGGATCGGCTCTGACTATACTGTCAGACGTATCGAGCGCTGGTTTACTAAAAGAGTTTAAACATTATCAGGAGAGCATTATGGCTGTTACCAATATCGCTGAACTGAACGCCCTCGTCGAGCGCGTGAAAAAAGCCCAGCGTGAATATGCCAATTTCACCCAAGAACAGGTTGATAAAATCTTCCGCGCGGCCGCTCTGGCTGCTGCTGATGCTCGAATCCCTCTCGCTAAAATGGCCGTTGCCGAATCCGGCATGGGTATCGTTGAAGATAAAGTGATCAAAAACCACTTTGCTTCAGAGTATATCTACAACGCCTATAAAGATGAGAAAACCTGCGGTGTGCTGTCAGAAGACGATACTTTCGGCACCATCACCATTGCAGAACCGATCGGCATCATTTGCGGTATCGTTCCAACCACTAACCCAACCTCTACCGCCATCTTCAAATCTCTCATCAGCCTGAAGACACGTAACGCAATCATTTTCTCCCCGCATCCACGTGCGAAGGACGCCACCAACAAAGCAGCAGATATCGTGCTTCAGGCTGCAATTGCGGCGGGTGCGCCAAAAGATCTCATCGGCTGGATCGACCAACCTTCCGTTGAACTGTCCAACGCCCTGATGCATCACCCGGACATTAACCTGATTCTGGCGACCGGTGGTCCTGGTATGGTTAAAGCAGCATACAGCTCCGGTAAACCAGCCATCGGCGTAGGCGCAGGTAATACCCCTGTTGTGATCGACGAAACGGCAGATATCAAGCGTGCAGTTGCTTCTGTGCTGATGTCTAAAACCTTCGATAACGGCGTTATCTGCGCATCTGAACAGTCAGTTGTCGTGGTTGATTCGGTATACGACGCCGTTCGTGAACGTTTCGCCAGCCACGGCGGCTACCTGTTGCAAGGTAAAGAACTGAAAGCTGTTCAGGACGTAATTCTGAAAAATGGCGCGTTGAACGCGGCTATCGTAGGTCAGCCAGCGTATAAAATCGCTGAACTCGCTGGCTTTAGCGTCCCTGCTACCACCAAGATTCTGATTGGTGAAGTGAAAGTCGTTGATGAAAGTGAGCCGTTTGCTCACGAGAAACTCTCCCCGACGCTGGCAATGTACCGTGCGAAAGATTTCGATGACGCGGTAGAAAAAGCAGAGAAACTGGTGGCGATGGGCGGTATCGGCCACACCTCTTGCCTGTACACCGACCAGGATAACCAGCCTGAGCGTGTTGCTTACTTCGGTCAGAAGATGAAGACAGCACGTATCCTGATCAACACCCCTGCTTCTCAGGGTGGTATCGGTGACCTGTACAACTTCAAACTCGCACCTTCCCTGACTCTGGGTTGTGGTTCCTGGGGTGGTAACTCCATCTCTGAAAACGTTGGTCCAAAACACCTGATCAACAAGAAAACCGTTGCTAAGCGAGCTGAAAACATGTTGTGGCACAAACTTCCGAAATCTATCTACTTCCGCCGCGGCTCTCTGCCAATCGCGCTGGATGAAGTGATTACTGATGGCCACAAACGTGCGCTCATCGTGACTGACCGTTTCCTGTTCAACAATGGCTATGCAGACCAGATCACCTCTGTTCTGAAAGCGGCTGGCGTCGAAACTGAAGTCTTCTTTGAAGTTGAAGCTGACCCAACCCTGAGCGTTGTACGTAAAGGCGCTGAACTGGCGAACTCCTTCAAACCTGATGTGATCATCGCGCTGGGTGGCGGTTCCCCAATGGACGCCGCGAAAATTATGTGGGTGATGTACGAGCATCCGGAAACTCACTTCGAAGAACTGGCGCTGCGCTTTATGGATATCCGTAAACGTATCTACAAGTTCCCGAAAATGGGCGTGAAAGCGAAAATGATCGCCGTCACCACCACTTCCGGTACTGGTTCAGAAGTGACGCCATTTGCCGTTGTGACTGATGACGCAACCGGTCAGAAATACCCGCTGGCTGACTACGCACTGACGCCAGATATGGCTATCGTTGACGCTAACCTGGTCATGGAAATGCCGAAATCACTGTGTGCGTTCGGTGGTCTGGATGCGGTAACTCACGCTCTGGAAGCTTACGTTTCCGTACTGGCTTCTGAGTTCTCTGACGGTCAGGCTTTGCAGGCACTGAAACTGCTGAAAGAAAACCTGCCAGCTTCTTACAACGAAGGTTCGAAAAACCCTGTAGCGCGTGAACGTGTACACAGTGCGGCAACCATCGCGGGCATCGCGTTTGCTAACGCCTTCCTGGGTGTTTGTCACTCCATGGCGCACAAGCTGGGTTCACAGTTCCACATTCCTCACGGTCTGGCGAACGCCCTGTTGATCAGCAACGTTATCCGCTATAACGCCAACGACAACCCAACCAAGCAGACTGCCTTCAGCCAGTACGACCGTCCACAGGCACGCCGTCGTTATGCTGAAATCGCAGATCACCTGGGTCTGAGCGCACCGGGCGACCGTACTGCCGCGAAGATCGAGAAATTGCTGGCATGGCTGGAAAGTCTGAAGGCTGAACTGGGTATTCCTAAATCTATCCGCGAAGCAGGCGTTCAGGAAGCTGACTTCCTCGCTCACGTAGATAAACTGTCTGAAGATGCATTCGATGACCAGTGTACTGGTGCTAACCCGCGCTACCCACTGATTTCCGAACTGAAACAGATCCTGCTGGATACTTATTACGGTCGTAACTTCACTGAAAGCGATGTCGCAGCCGTAAAAGTTGAAATCCCCGCAGTTGTAAAGGCTGACAAGAAAGCGAAAAAAAACGCTTGATTGACAGTGTGACAAAAAACCCCGCCGTTGGCGGGGTTTTTTATATCTGAGGATACGTGAAACATTCTTATTATTTTCGATTGTCGCCCTGTAACGCCGTCAGCGAGCCTACAGCCAGCGCCTCTTTATAATGCTTGCGGCAGACCGAGACATAACGTTCATTGCCTCCTATCACCACCTGCTCGCCATCAGCATAGGGTTTACCCGACTGGTCCAGGCGAAGAACCATACTTGCCTTGCGGCCACAAAAGCAGATCGTTTTCAGCTCAACCAGCTTATCCGACCAGGCGAGCAGATACTGACTGCCGGCAAATAACTCCCCACGAAAATCGGTACGTAATCCATAGCAAAGAACGGGAATATCCAGCTCATCAACGACCTCTGAAAGCGCATGGACCTGCTCGCGGGTCAGGAACTGGCTTTCATCTACCAGCACGCAATGGACAGGCTTAGAGGCATGCTCGGCACGAATGTCCTCCAGCAGGTCCGTTTCAGGGTTAAACAGCCTTGCAGGCGACGAGAGCCCTATTCTTGAGCTTACCTTCCCTGCCCCAAAGCGATCGTCGATTTCGGCGGTATAAACAACGGTACGCATCCCCCGCTCCTGATAATTGTATGAGGATTGCAGTAACGCCGTCGATTTCCCTGCATTCATTGCCGAATAGTAGAAATAAAGTTGTGCCATTGGCCGAAGAACCCTAATCAATGTGTAATATTCCCGATGGATCATTGTACCATATTTTGTACCGTCATCAGCGGCGCGGTGCACACTCCAGCCTGTCATGCCCCCGTAAACCCTTCGCAAATAGCGCAAAATAATGCGTTAAAACAGGCAGTAATGGCATTAAACACTGACAATAAGGTGAGCCCGCAACCAGAGATAACACTTCTTTTTATAGTGTCTTCTTCGTTCATTAAAATTCACTATTTATTAACTATTCCTGGCTTCGCTGCGCTTACTCGGGGTAATACAAAAGGCTGATATTTATCAACCGCAACTATAATTCCTGAGGTAAAAGTCACAAAACAAACATGCAAATGACGCGTTTTTGCCGTTTGAAACGATATCTCGCAGACCCAACAAACAATGAAATTTAAGTTAGCGTAATTAATAATAGCGTCGTTTATTTTGTATTTTTTGAATTCCTTACATTCCCACCTATTGCACAAGTGAAATTAAGGCTCTATTATTAGGACAACAAACCCACCCCCATTATAAGTTTGAGATTACTACAATGAGCGAAGCACTTAAAATTCTGAACAACATCCGTACTCTTCGTGCGCAGGCAAGAGAATGTACCCTTGAGACGCTTGAAGAAATGCTCGAAAAATTAGAAGTTGTAGTTAACGAACGTCGTGAAGAAGAAAGCGCAGCTGCGGCTGAAATCGAAGAACGTACACGTAAACTGCAACAGTATCGCGAAATGCTGATTGCCGATGGTATCGATCCAAACGAATTGCTGAACAGCATGGCTGCGGCTAAAACCGGTACCAAAGCAAAACGCGCGGCACGTCCTGCTAAATATAGCTACATCGATGAGAACGGCGAAGAGAAAACCTGGACCGGCCAGGGTCGTACTCCTGCTGTAATCAAGAAAGCAATGGACGAACAAGGTAAACAACTGGATGACTTCCTGATCAAGGATTAATCTGGAAAGATTCTGAAAAATCCCGCCCTGTGCGGGATTTTTTATGCCTGTAATATTTGCCCGAACATCTCCTTACATTCTGTCATATTGCGAGGCTTACTATTTAACGTCCTTGACAATCCCCCGCCAATTACAGAGTGACAGGCATAAAAAAACCGGTGGGCAACGCCACACCGGTCTTGTTCACAGGCTGGTGAGTTTATTACTTAATACCCACGCTACCTTTGAGCCAGGTTTTAAATTCTTCACCCAGGCTGTTATGGCGAATACCATATTCGACGAATGCCTGCATATAACCGAGCTTATTCCCGCAGTCATGGCTCTTACCTTTCATATGGTAGGCTTCCACGGTCTCTTTCTCGATCAGCATATCGATAGCATCTGTCAGCTGGATTTCATCGCCCGCACCCGGAGGCGTTTTCGCCAGCAGCGCCCAAATTTCAGCGCTCAGTACGTAACGGCCAACGACAGCAAGGTTAGACGGCGCGACGTCCGCTTTAGGTTTTTCAACCACGCCAACCATCGGTACGCTTTCGCCAGGTTGCAGGTCAACGCCTTTGCAGTCAACCACACCGTAAGCGGTCACGTCGTCGACTGGCTCAACCATAATCTGGCTGCTGCCGGTTTCGTCGAAGCGTTTAATCATTTCCGCCAGGTTTTCCTGGGAAAGATCGGACTCGTACTCATCAAGAATAACGTCAGGCAGAATAACCGCGACCGGCTCATCACCTACTACCGGATGTGCACACAATACTGCGTGTCCCAGGCCTTTCGCCAGGCCCTGACGAACCTGCATAATGGTAACGTGTGGAGGGCAAATAGACTGCACTTCCTCCAGCAGCTGGCGCTTAACGCGTTTTTCCAGCATTGCTTCCAGTTCGAAACTGGTATCGAAATGGTTTTCGATAGAGTTTTTAGATGAATGCGTCACCAGCACAATTTCGGTGATACCTGCTGCAATACATTCATTCACGACATACTGGATTAATGGCTTATCAACCAGAGGCAGCATCTCTTTTGGGATTGCCTTCGTCGCTGGCAACATCCTGGTACCCAATCCCGCCACCGGGATAACGGCCTTTCTGACTTTCGAATTAAGGGCAGCCATTGAAATTCTCCTGAACTGTTCAAGTTTTGAACTTTTATGCATTGAATAACGCGTTGAGTATACCGTCTCAGCCACTAATACGGGTCTGAAAAGAACGCGTTGCCGATCAATTAAGACAAATACGCATGAAACTTGCAGCGATAGTAGCACTGCCAGCAAAAACACAGGTAAAGCAATCTGAAAAATAAAATCTGACTGCTTACTCCGTGGACAACATTAAGCGTAACCGCCCTCCGGCACCCCAAATTTGGCACTGCCAGGAGGTGCAGCGATGGCTAATTTGATTAAGGTAAGTATTTCCCAGCGTACCCAACGGCACGCCATTACTCACCTGAATATGGTGTTCGCCAGTATTCAGTGTGGCATTTAAACCCGCAGATACCAGAATAAGGTTATTCAACCCGCTGTGATAATAGCCAACCAGAAGCGGGAACTGCCCCGGCAAATTGGCCTGGCGAAAAAGTTGGTTGACCTGTTTTAGTAAACTGCCTAACTCAGGAAGTCGTTGCCCCTGATGGGATAATTGTTCCTGTAGCAATCCATTAAACAGCGCCCGGAGTAATAAGGCCGCCAGAACGCCGTTATCTCCCGCTCGGGTAACATCCAGGCAATAAAAAGCGAGGTCGGAATCCGAGAGCGGCGCAATATCCAGCACCAGTCCTGGCTGGTCAGCCGCTACCAGCTGGCGATAATTTACTCTGCAATGAGAGATATTTTGCTGCACCGGCGGCTGAAGTTCCTGAAGCAGCTTCGCGGCCGCGAGCGGATTACTGACTAAAGCATCCCAGTCCTGGAAAAGACGTTCTTCTTCTTCCACCCGGGAATTAAACATATTGGGATACAGGCAGGCCAACACCGTTTCACGCAGTCGGTTCAAATCTTTAACCGGTTTGAGCAGGATATCCTGCACTCCTAAACGCAACGCCTTAGCAATATCCGCCATATTTTCGGTGGCCGAGATCACCAGTATCGGTGTCTGATAACCTTCATTACGCAGGTTTTCCACCAGCATTAATCCGTCCATGCGCGGCATCTCGAGATCGCAGATCATCAGATCCGGCGCCATGCTGGCCATTTTTTCCAGTGCCTCGACGCCATCTTCGGCGAGGGACGTGGTTGCACCCAGTGAGGATAACCACGAATCCAGTAGCGATCGGAAAACGGGCTCGTCTTCTACTATCAAAATATGTTTTCCGGCCAATGGCTGTGTCATGGTTCCTCCCCTGGCTGACAGTTACTCAATAGTGGCATGCTATTGGTACTATCGCCTGTCAGATTTTGCTGAAGTAATCAAAAAAGTGCTCAACGTGCTGTACGCACAAAAGGCAACAGTTCATCTATTTTCTTTTCGACGGCTAACGAGCCCGCTGCTATGGCGGCCTCAGCCCGGTGGAAATCAAGGGTAGAGATTTGTGGACAATAGGGTTGAATAAGAATATCCGGAGGATCGCCAGCCATACGGTTTCGCTTCAGGCGATTCTCAAGAATTTGAATAGAGGTCGTCATGATTTCAATGGCGTTCGGCGCGGTCACCGCGCGACGAGCGGTCAGGCGCCCTATTCTGCCGCGTAAACGCGCATGCCAGGCAAGTTTCTCTTCTTCCGCGTCATCGCTCTGAAGATTAACCGGCATCAAATCTTGCTGCATAAGGTGTGCATCGTGCTGTAAATCCACGGCAATAACGATATCCGCCCCCATGGCGCGCGTCAGAGAGACAGGGACAGGATTCACTACGCCCCCATCAACGAGCCATTAGCCGTTGTGAGGCACAGGCGCCATTAACCCCGGCATGCTACAGGATGCACGAACGGCGAGATGAATATCCCCTTCAGTGAGCCATAACTCCCTGCCCGTACTGAGGTTGGTTGCAACGGCCCCGAAAGGCATTTGGCAGTGGCTGAAGTCAGCGAGGGGCATTATCTTGCGAAACTGATTGAACACGCGTTCGCCGCGCAGCAGGCCGCCACGCTGCCAGGAGAGATCCATCAAGCGCAGCACATCCCAGTAACTGAAGGAGCGCACCCAGCTTTCAAGCTCAGGGAGCTTACCGCAGGCGTACGCGGATCCGACCAGCGACCCGATAGAACATCCTGCGACAATATCAACGTCAATCCCCATCTGGTTTAAGGTATTGATAACGCCAATATGTGACCAACCCCGGGCTGCACCTGAGCCCAACGCCAGTCCAATTTTTACCTTTCTCATTAGCCCTGTTTTACTTCCCCTGGATTCCCGACATAGCGTCAACGCACCTGCTCAGTTAACATATTGCTACCTTAAGCGTTTAACGCCTTATTTTTTGTTCCAGGAAGAGAATCGTGTCTCAACTCTGCCCCTGTGGTAGCGCTCTGGAGTATAGCCTATGTTGCCAGCGATATCTTTCTGGCGAGCAGGTTGCACCAGACCCGTCACACCTTATGCGCTCGCGGTATACTGCTTTTGTGATCAAAAACGCAGACTACCTGATTAAAACCTGGCATCCATCCTGCCATGCTGCCGATTTTCGGCAAGAGATTGAAGCCGGATTTGCCAACACCGTCTGGCTGGGCCTCACCGTCTTTGAAGCCGCTCCCGGCCGCGATGCCAACGAGGGCTATGTCAGTTTTGTCGCCCGCTTTAGCGAACAAAACAAACCCGGTGCCATCATTGAACGCTCACGGTTCTTAAAGGAGAGCGGGCAATGGTATTATATTGACGGCACACGTCCGCAATTCGGTCGTAACGATCCCTGCCCCTGTGGTTCAGGAAAAAAATTTAAAAAGTGTTGCGGCAGTAATGCCTGACAACTCAGACTTCGCAAATACATAAACAGGATTTCCCGGCGATGCAATCATTACAACGTAAAGTTCTGCGCACTATCTGTCCCGATCAAAAAGGGCTGATCGCACGAATTACCAACATTTGCTACAAGCATGAACTGAATATCGTGCAGAACAACGAGTTCGTTGACCACCGTACCGGTCGCTTCTTTATGCGTACCGAACTGGAAGGCATTTTCAACGACACAACCCTGCTTGCCGATCTGGACAGCGCCCTGCCGGAAGGCTCGGTGCGCGAGCTGAACCCGGCGGGCCGTCGCCGCATTGTCATTCTGGTCACCAAAGAGGCACACTGCCTGGGCGATCTGCTGATGAAAGCCAACTACGGTGGCCTGGACGTCGAAATTGCCGCCGTCATTGGCAACCACGAGACGCTGCGTACGCTGGTTGAACGTTTTGACATTCCGTTTGAACTGGTCAGTCACGAAGGCCATACCCGTGAAGAGCACGACAACCTGATGTCTGCTGCGATTGAAGCGCATAACCCGGACTACGTGGTGCTGGCGAAATATATGCGCGTGCTGACGCCATCCTTCGTGGCGCGTTTCCCGAACAAGATTATCAACATCCACCACTCCTTCCTGCCAGCCTTTATTGGCGCGCGTCCGTATCACCAGGCATACGAGCGTGGGGTGAAGATCATTGGCGCAACCGCGCACTACGTGAATGACAATCTGGACGAAGGTCCAATCATCATGCAGGACGTGATTCACGTGGATCACACCTACACGGCAGAAGATATGATGCGTGCTGGTCGTGACGTTGAGAAGAACGTACTGAGCCGTGCGCTGTATCAGGTACTTGCCCAGCGCGTCTTTGTGTACGGCAACAGAACGATTATTCTTTAATCCTTCGGAAAATGAATTGATTAGCTTTACGCCTTTACGGATAAAAAGCAGGCAAACAGCTTCATTTCCCTAAAGGAATGCTTTACAGGGGCGTCTCATTTGATATGATGCGCCCCGCTTCCAACAGGAAGCAGGCCAGTTAAAAGCATTACCCCGTGGTGGGGTTCCCGAGCGGCCAAAGGGAGCAGACTGTAAATCTGCCGTCATCGACTTCGAAGGTTCGAATCCTTCCCCCACCACCATCTCCAGCTTTACCTCAAAATATGAATTACCCCTGGTGGGGTTCCCGAGCGGCCAAAGGGAGCAGACTGTAAATCTGCCGTCATCGACTTCGAAGGTTCGAATCCTTCCCCCACCACCATCACTCCCAGATTCTTTAGCACTCTCCAAAAGCACAATGCCCCATGGTTCTCCCATGCTGGGAAGGATAAGAAGCTTCGACCAAGGTTCGATTCGAGCATAGTGAATTCTGTAGGCCGGGTAAGGCGCAGCCGCCACCCGGCATCCGCACGCCCCCTGGATCGGGGACAAAAAAAACCCCGCAAATGCGGGGTTGTATTAATACAGCGAATCAGCGACGAGCACGCACAATCTGATATTTGCGCGTCAGGTACTCCACCGGCGCACTCCAGATGTGCACCAGGCGAGAGAACGGGAACAGCACAAACAGGGTCATACCCAGCACCAGGTGAACGCGGAAGATGAACGCCACGCCGTCCAGATGCTCAGAAGCGCCTCCGCGGAAGGTCACGACAGACTGCGCCCATCCAACCAGCTTCATCATCTCGCTGCCGTCCATATGCTGCGCAGAGAATGGAATGGTCAGCAGACCAAGCGCACACTGCACCATCAGCAGGGAGAGGATCAGGATGTCCGCTCCGGTCGTGGTAGCCCGCACGCGTGGGCTGAACAGACGGCGTTTCAGCAGCAACAGACCACCCACCAGGGTCATCACGCCACAGGCGCCGCCGGCAATCATCGCCATCTTCTGCTTCACGTCAATCGGCAGCCACGCTTCGTACATCCAGTGCGGGGTCAGCATCCCCAGGAAGTGACCGGCGAAAATCCCCAAAATCCCGATGTGGAACAGGTTTGACGCCAGGTTCATCCCTTTACGATCCAGCATCTGGCTGGAGGCAGCACGCCAGGTGTACTGGCCATAGTCATAACGCAGCCAGCTTCCCACCAGGAACACGGTGCCCGCGATATACGGGTAAATGTCAAAGAAGAACATATTCAGGAAGTGCATTAGTGCTGTCCTCCGTTAGAGATATTCAAATATTGCGGAGCCACCGCTCCGGCAAAACGACGCTGATGCGCGGAGATTTCAGATTCGCCACAGCTCTGGTCAGCAAAGAATTTCACTTGCTCCTCTTCCCAGACGGCATCCAGTGCTTGTGGGGTATCGTCACGGGCTTCATCCGCGATTTTTTCCGCCACTTTTTGACTGTCAACCGAGGCGTTAGCCAGTTTCACCAGCAGATCGAACAGGACTGCATAGCTGCTCTCACGTTGCTGGAGACGCGCGCCGAGCAACGCCAGAATGGGAGCAATGTCCTGTAACCCGCCCAGCGCTTCCTCTTTCGGCAACTGTGCCAGATATTCCAGATACAGCGGCAGGTGATCCGGCAGCTCGCGGCTGTCGAGTTGCAAACCGTGCTGCTCGTACTGGGCCATCAGATCCACCATCGCCTGACCACGGTCGCGGGATTCACCGTGAACGTGTTCGAACAGCAGCAGAGACGTTGCACGGCCGCGATCAAACAGCTGGCTGTAGTCCGCCTGCGCATCAAGAAGATCGCGCGCCAGCAGGTCGCGGAGGAAAACGCCCAGCTTCTGGGCATCCTCTTTATCCAGGTTTTCAGATGACGCGAGTGCATCAAAGAGTTCCTGTTGATGCTGCACAAGCGCAGCATCAGGGTACTCGAGCAGACGCGAAACAATGACGAGTTCAATCATTGGTGCGGCTCCGTTTTGCTGGTCACATCCATCGCGTCAATGCGGCGGCTGTTGAACAGGTTGAATTTGCTGTCTGACCCGTGGCAACCGTCGCCAAAGGTAAAGCCACACCCACTTTTCTCCGGGAAGGCCTCGCGAGCCAGTTCACGGTGGCTGCTCGGCACCACGAAACGATCTTCGTAGTTAGCGATTGCCAGATAGCGGTACATCTCCTGCGCCTGCGCTTCGGTCAGACCAACCTCTTCCAGCGCGCGGGTATCGTTAACGCCGTCAACGGTTTCCGCACGTTTGAAGTGACGCATCGCCAGCATACGTTTCAGCGCCAGCAGTACCGGCTGGGTATCCCCAGCGGTGAGCAGGTTGGCCAGATACTGAACCGGGATGCGCAGGCTTTCCACATCCGGCAGAATGCCGTTGCTGCCAAGTTCACCCGCGTCCGCCGCAGACTGAATCGGAGACAGCGGCGGCACGTACCAGACCATCGGCAGCGTGCGGTATTCCGGGTGCAGCGGCAGGGCCAGCTTCCAGTCCATCGCCATCTTGTACACCGGAGACTGCTGTGCGGCGTCAATCACGCTCTGCGGAATACCGTCTTTCAGCGCCTGCTCGATAACCTTCGGATCGTTCGGATCGAGGAAGACGTCCAGCTGACGCTGATACAGATCTTTCTCGTGCTCGGTGCTGGCGGCATTTTCAATCGCGTCCGCGTCGTACAGCAGCACGCCGAGGTAGCGGATACGACCTACGCAGCTCTCTGAGCAGACGGTCGGCATACCGGCTTCGATACGCGGATAGCAGAAGATGCACTTCTCAGACTTACCGCTCTTCCAGTTGAAGTAGATTTTTTTGTACGGGCAGCCGGTGATGCACATACGCCAGCCGCGGCACTTGTCCTGGTCGATCAGCACAATGCCATCTTCTTCACGCTTGTAGATGGCGCCGCTTGGGCAGGTCGCCACGCACGCCGGGTTAAGGCAGTGTTCGCACAGGCGCGGCAGATACATCATGAAGGTGTTTTCGAACTGGCCGTACATCGCCTTCTGCATGTTCTCGAAGTTCTGGTCTTTGGCGCGTTTTTCGAATTCGCCGCCCAGAATTTCTTCCCAGTTTGGACCGCTGGTAATTTTGTCCATGCGCTGACCGGTGATCAGCGAGCGAGGACGGGCGATCGGCTGGTGTTTGCTTTCCGGCGCGTTGTGCAGGTTCTGATAGTCGTAATCAAACGGCTCGTAGTAATCATCAATGCCCGGCAGATGCGGGTTAGCGAAGATTTTACCCAGCAGCATGGCACGGTTACCCATGCGCGGTTGCAGTTTGCCGTTGATTTTACGGATCCAGCCGCCCTTCCACTTCTCCTGGTTTTCCCAGTCGGTCGGGAAGCCAGTGCCCGGCTTGCTTTCCACGTTGTTGAACCAGGCGTACTCCATACCTTCACGGCTGGTCCAGACGTTTTTACAGGTGACTGAGCAGGTATGACAGCCGATGCATTTATCCAGATTCAGCACCATGCCGACTTGTGAACGAATTTTCATTTTACGCTCTCCTGTACCTGGTCATTACCTTCACCATCTAACCAGTTAATATTCTTCATCTTACGTACCACCACGAACTCATCGCGGTTCGATCCTACGGTGCCGTAGTAGTTAAAGCCGTAGGCCAGCTGGGCATAACCACCGATCATGTGGGTCGGCTTCGGCGTAATACGGGTCACGGAGTTGTGAATGCCGCCGCGCTGCTCGGTGATCTCAGACCCCGGCAGGTTAACGATACGTTCCTGCGCGTGGTACATCATGGTCATCCCGGCAGGTACACGCTGGCTCACCACCGCACGTGCCGTCAGGGCGCCGTTGCTGTTGAACACTTCGATCCAGTCGTTATCTTCGATACCCAGATCTTTGGCGTCCGCTTCGCTCATCCAGACAATCGGACCACCGCGCGACAGCGTCAGCATCAGCAGGTTGTCGCTATAGGTGGAGTGGATACCCCACTTCTGGTGCGGCGTCAGGAAGTTCAGCGCCTTCTCAGGGTTACCGTTCGATTTCGCGCCCATCACCGCTTTCACGGAGCGGGTATCGATTGGCGGACGGTAAACCAGCAGGCTTTCACCGAAGTCACGCATCCACTGGTGATCCTGATAGAGCGACTGACGGCCAGAAAGCGTGCGCCATGGGATCAGCTCGTGAACGTTGGTGTATCCGGCGTTATAGGACACGTGTTCATCTTCAAGGCCTGACCAGGTCGGGCTGGAGATGATTTTGCGCGGCTGGGCCTGAATATCGCGGAAGCGGATTTTCTCTTCCTCTTTATTCTTCGCCAGGTGCGTGTGGTCACGACCGGTAAACTCGCTCAGGGCCGCCCACGCTTTCACCGCCACGTGGCCGTTGGTTTCCGGGGCCAGGGTCAGGATCATCTCTGCCGCATCAATTGCCGTGTTCAGCATCGGCTGGCCTTTCGCCGGGCCGTCTGCTTTGGTGTAATTGAGCTTGCGCAGCAGATCCATTTCGCTCTGGGTGTTCCAGGCGATGCCTTTACCGCCGTTACCGATCTTCTCCATCAGCGGGCCGATAGAGGTAAAGCGTTCGTAGGTTGCCGGGTAATCGCGTTCAACCGGAATAATGTGCGGCGCGGTCACGCCCGGGATCAGGTCGCACTCGCCTTTTTTCCAGTCCTTCACGTCCAGCGGCTGCGCCAGTTCGGCAGCGGAGTCGTGCTGGATGGGCAGCGTCACCACGTCGGTCTCTTTGCCCAGGTGCCCTACACAGACTTCGGAGAATTTCTTCGCGATGTCTTTGTAGATTTCCCAGTCGCTTTTTGATTCCCATGCCGGGTCAACGGCCGCAGATAGCGGATGAATAAACGGATGCATATCCGACGTATTCATGTCGTCTTTTTCGTACCAGGTGGCAGTAGGCAGCACGATGTCGGAGTACAGGCAGGTACTGGACAGACGGAAGTCCAGCGTTACCACCAGATCCAGCTTGCCGTCCAGACCGTTGTCTTTCCACTCCACCTCTTCCGGCTTCACGCCGCCCTGCTTGCCGAGATCTTTACCCTGAATACCGTTTTCGGTACCGAGCAGGTATTTCAGCATGTACTCGTGACCTTTACCGGACGAACCCAGCAGGTTAGAGCGCCAGATAAACAGGTTACGCGGATGGTTTTTACCGTTCTCCGGCTGTTCTGCCGCGAAGCGGATTGAGCCGTCTTTAAGGGATTTAACGGTGTAGTCCACCGGCGACATGCCCGCTTGCTTCGCCGCTTCCGCAATGCGCAGCGGGTTCGTGCCCAGCTGCGGCGCAGACGGCAGCCAGCCCATACGCTCAGCGCGGACGTTGAAGTCAATCAGGTGGCCGCTGTAGCGGGATTTATCCGCCATCGGCGACAGCAGCTCCTGGGCGGTGACCGTCTCGTAGCGCCACTGGCTGGAGTGGTTATAGAAGTAGGAGGTGCTGTTCATGTGACGAGCCGGACGCTGCCAGTCAAGAGCAAACGCCAGCGGTTGCCAGCCGGTCTGCGGACGCAGTTTTTCCTGGCCCACGTAGTGCGCCCAGCCGCCGCCGCTCTGCCCGACGCAGCCGCAGAAGATCAGCATGTTGATCAGGCCGCGATAGTTCATATCGAGGTGATACCAGTGGTTCAGACCGGCACCGACGATGATCATGGAGCGACCGTGGGTTTTGTCGGCGTTTTCCGCAAATTCGCGGGCGATACGGGTGATCTGGGCGCGTGGCACACCGGTGATCTGCTCCGCCCAGGCTGGGGTATAAGCCTTCACGTCGTCATAGCTGGTCGCGCAGTTTTCGTCGTTCAGGCCGCGCTCCAGACCGTAGTTCGCCATGGTCAGATCGTAGACGGTAGTGACCAGAGCAGTAGAACCGTCCGCCAGTTGCAGGCGCTTCACCGGCAGCTTGTGCATCAGAACGTTTTGCAACTCAACCTTGTTGAAGTGCTCGGAACCTTCACCACCAAAGTACGGGAAGCCGACATCGGCGATCTCATCCTGGCTGCCCAGCATGCTGAGACGCAGCTCCGTCTCTTCACCCGTGGTGCCGTTACGCTGCTCCAGGTTCCATTTGCCTTTTTCGCCCCAGCGGAAGCCGATAGAACCGTTTGGCGCCACCAGCTCGCCGTTGCTGTTGCAGGCGACCGTTTTCCACTCCGGGTTGTTTTCCTGACCCAGCGCATCCACCAGATCCGCGGCACGCAGCATACGGCCTGCGGCGTAATAGCCGTCACGCTCTTCGAGCATCACCAGCATTGGCATGTCGGTATAGCGACGCACGTAATCGGTGAAATACTGGCTTGGCTTGTCGAGGTGGAATTCACGCAGCATGACGTGGCCCATCGCCAGCGCCATTGCGGCATCGGTACCCTGTTTCGGCGCCAGCCACAGGTCGCACAGTTTGGCGATTTCGGCGTAGTCCGGGGTCACGGCGACGGTTTTGGTCCCTTTGTAACGTACTTCGGTAAAGAAGTGCGCATCCGGGGTACGGGTCTGCGGAACGTTAGAGCCCCAGGCGATGATGTAGCTGGAGTTGTACCAGTCAGCGGACTCCGGCACGTCGGTCTGCTCGCCCCAGGTCTGAGGCGACGCTGGCGGCAGGTCGCAGTACCAGTCATAGAAGCTCAGGCAGGTACCACCGATGAGTGACAGGTAGCGCGCGCCGGAGGCGTAAGAGACCATCGACATCGCCGGGATTGGCGAGAAGCCTGCCACACGGTCAGGACCGTAGGTTTTCACTGTGTAGACGTTGGAAGCCGCAATCAGCTCGTTCACCTCTTTCCAGGAAGAACGAACGAAACCACCGCGACCACGCGCCTGCTTGAAGCTTTTCGCTTTGTCGGCATCTTCAATGATGGAGGCCCAGGCATCAACCGGATCGCTGTGCTGCGCTTTCGCTTCACGCCACATTTTCATCAGGCGTTTACGCATCAGCGGGTATTTCAGACGGTTGGCGCTGTAGAGATACCAGGAGTAGCTGGCCCCACGCGGGCAGCCGCGCGGTTCGTGGTTCGGCATATCCGGACGGGTACGCGGATAGTCGGTCTGCTGCATTTCCCAGGTCACCAGACCGTTTTTAACGAAAATCTTCCAGCTACATGAGCCAGTGCAGTTTACGCCGTGGGTAGAACGGACAACTTTGTCATGCTGCCAGCGTTGACGGTAACCGTCTTCCCAGTCCCGGTTGGTATCCAGAACCTGGCCGTGCCCATCGGCAAAAGTTTCACCCTTCTGTTTGAAGTAGCGAAACCGGTCCAAAAATTTGCTCATCGGGTATCTCCTGTGTGGAGCCTGTGGCTCTCTAAATCGACATTGCTGATTTGCAGCGAAGGTAACGCTATGAAAGATGGTGAGAATTGATAACGATCAAGACGAAGGGGGACTCTGAAGGGGGGTATTAGATCAAATACCACCAAAGCGGTAGCCGTAAATGTTTTTTAACTTTATGATTTATATAGATATATTTTATTTATCGTACAATAGTCGAGGCAAAATTTAACATCTTAGGTATTAAGGGGTAGACACACCTGTAAAGCGATGGCGATCACAGCGTTACCTGCGTGTGACCACGGGTAACGTCTATAGTATGTTGTAACTATTCAGTGTTTAAAAAAAGCGCGGCACTCAGGCCGCGCAAACGGATAATCAAGCTTACTTGTTTTTCTTGGTATTACGGCCATATACCAGCCACGTGATGACCACGCAGGCGATATAGAAAACGAGGAATACCTTCATCGCACCCGCCGGAGAGCCGGTCAGATCCAGTGAGATACCGAACGCTTTTGGAATAAAGAAGCCGCCAATCGCGCCAATCGCAGAGATAAACCCAAGCGCCGCAGCGGTATCGGTGGCGGCTTCACGCATTGCCTGCTCGTCGCTCCCACCCTGCGCTTTCACGCGGTCCATGGTCAGCTTGCGGAAGATGACAGAGATCATCTGGAAAGTAGACGCACTGCCCAGCCCGGCGGTCAGGAACAGCACCATGAAGACGCCGAAGAAGGCAAAGAAGTTACCCCCCTCACCACCCGCAGGCAGCGTCAGGAACAGCAGCGCACAGAAGATGGCCATCACAACAAAGTTCACCAGCGTAACGCGCGTTCCGCCCAGACGGTCGGAGATCATCCCGCCCAGCGAACGTGCCAGCGCGCCAATAAACGGACCGAAGAAGGCAAACTGAAGGATCTGCACGTCCGGGAACTGGGTTTTAGACAGCATGGCAAAGCCTGCGGAGAAACCGATGAACGAGCCGAAGGTTGCCAGATACAGCAGCGCCATCACCCACAGGTGGCCACGCTTCAGCACCGGCAGCTGCTCGCTCAGTGACGCTTTGGACGCGGACAGATCGTTCATGAAGAACCACGCCGCCAGGGTAAAGACCACCAGGAACGGTACCCAAATCCAGGAGGCGTTTTGCAGGAACAGCACGGAACCGTCGGGCTGCGTCACACCGCCGCCGCCAAAGGCCGCAAAGATGGAGACAGAGATCGCCAGCGGGGCAATCAGCTGCATCACGCTCACGCCCATGTTACCCAGGCCGCCGTTAATGCCCAGCGCACCGCCCTGCTTCGCTTTCGGGAAGAAGAAGCTGATGTTTGCCATACTGGACGCAAAGTTCGCCCCCGCAAAACCGCACAGCAGAGAGATAATCACGAACACGCTAAACGGTGTGGAGGTATCCTGCACCGCAAAACCGAGCCACACGCACGGTACGATCATGATCCCGGTACTGAAAGCCGTCCAGCGACGACCACCAAAGACCGGCACCATAAACGCATAAGGAACGCGCAGCAGTGCGCCTGAAAGCGACGGCAACGCAGTCAACATAAACAGCTGATCGGTGGTAAAGGTAAAGCCCACTTTTGGCAGGTTAACCGCAACCGCACTGAACAACATCCAGACGCAAAACGCCAGTAACAGACATGGAACGGAAATCCACAGATTACGACTTGCTACACGGTGGCCGCGCTGTTGCCAGAACGCCGGATCCTCTGGACGCCAGTCTGTAATAACGGCACCAGTTTCCCTTTCGGGAGCGGAAGAGTGACTCATAGACACCTCTGATTCTCGAATGATGCTGCAAACATTAGGGCTTTAGGGCGGCGGTAAGTTGATATAAATCAAAGGAAAAGTGGGAGGTTTTGCGGCGAAAAAAAAGCCATCACTCTTAATGAGTAGGTGCAAAACGTAAAAAAGGTGTGGTTTTTCACGGTGCTGACGCATCCCTGCTTCGTCCACCCACTAACCGTTACCCCTCTGGCAATTTAGAGGTAATCCTTTATTGGTATGGGTATACTCCAGGGTATGCACCAGAATAGCGCCATTCCTGCAATCAGGACACGTCAGGAGCCCGGCAACTCTATGTTAAAAAGATGTTTATCTCCGCTGACGCTGGTTAACCAGCTGGCGCTTATTGTTCTGCTGTCCACCGCTATCGGCGTGACCGGCATGGCTATTTCTGGCTGGCTGGTACAGGGTGTACAGGGTAACGCGCATGCCATCAACGAGGCAGGCTCGCTACGTATGCAGAGTTACCGGCTGCTGGCGTCGGTGCCGCTGACGCAGGCTGACCAGCCGCTTATCGACGAAATGGAGCGTACCGCATTCAGCCCTGAACTGGAAAGAGCCGCCATCCGTGACGGTCAGCAATCTCAGCTTAAGGCGCTTCAGGGCTACTGGCATACCCAGCTGGAGCCAGGATTAAAGCGGGCGGAAGACCGGGAAACGGTCGCCCGGGATGTCGCCGGGTTTGTATCACGCATCGATCATCTTGTCTCCTCATTCGATCGCACCACGGAGTTACGCATTGACCGTGTGGTGATGGTTCACCGCGCAATGGCGCTGTTTATGGGTTTGCTGTTGATTTTCACGGTTATCTGGCTGCGCGCGCGGTTGCTAAACCCCTGGAAACAGCTCCTGGCGATGGCCCGCGCCGTCACACAGCGCGATTTTACCCAGCGCACGCACATCAGCGGGCGCAACGAAATGGCGATGCTCGGCGAGGCGCTCAACACCATGTCGGCAGAGTTATCAGAAAGCTACGCGGTACTGGAACAACGCGTCCAGGAGAAAACCGCCGGGCTTGAGCAAAAAAACGAGATCCTCTCTTTCCTCTGGCAGGCGAACCGTCGCCTGCATATGCAGGTCCCGCTTTGCGAACGTCTCTCGCCGGTACTGAACGGCCTGCAAAATCTGACTCTGCTCCGCGATCTTGAGCTTCGGGTTTACGACGTTGAAGATGAGGAAAACCATCAGGAATTTACCTGTCAGTCGGACATCTCCTGCGACGATAAAGGGTGTCATCTGTGCCCGCGCGGCTTGCCGCCGCTTACCACCAGCGGCACGACCCTCAAGTGGCGGCTGATGGACAGCCATACCCAGTACGGTATTTTGTTGGCCACCCTGCCCGCCGGACGTCACCTGAGCCACGACCAGCAGCAGCTGGTCGATACGCTTGTTGAGCAGCTCACGGCCACGCTGGCGCTCGACCGCCACCAGGAGAAACAGCAGCAGCTGATCGTGATGGAGGAGCGTGCCACCATCGCCCGCGAGCTGCACGACTCCATCGCCCAGTCCCTCTCCTGCATGAAGATGCAGGTGAGCTGCCTGCAAATGCAGGACGAAGGCATGCCCGAGAGCAGCAAACAGCTGCTCAGCCAGATCCGCAACGAGCTTAACACCTCGTGGGTTCAGCTTCGCGAGCTGCTGACCACCTTCCGTTTGCAGCTCACCGAGCCGGGGCTGCGCCCTGCGCTGGAGTCCAGCTGTCAGGAGTTTAGTGCCCGGCTGGGCTTCCCGGTGAAACTGGATTACCAGTTGCCACCGCGTTTTGTGCCCTCTCACCAGGCGATCCATTTGCTGCAAATTGCCCGTGAAGCCCTGAGCAATGTGCTCAAGCATGCCGAGGCGACGGCCGTTACGGTCACCGTCAGTTGCCAGGATAATCAGGTGAAGCTCAGGGTTCAGGATAACGGCCGCGGCGTGCCGGAAAATGCCGAACGAACGAACCATTATGGTTTAATTATCATGCGAGACCGCGCGCAAAGCCTGCGCGGTGATTGCCAGGTTCGCCGGGGAGAGTCAGGTGGCACCGAAGTAGTGGTCACCTTTATACCCGAAAAGCCCCTCATAACTGCTCAAGGAGAAAACCATGACTAATCAGGAACCGGCATCTATCCTGTTGATTGACGATCATCCGATGCTGCGCACTGGCGTTAAACAGCTTGTCAGCATGGCGCCAGATATCACCGTCGTCGGGGAAGCCAGCAACGGCGAACAGGGTATTGAACTTGCCGAATCGCTCGATCCTGATTTGATCTTGCTCGATCTCAACATGCCGGGCATGAATGGCCTGGAAACCCTCGACAAGCTGCGGGAGAAATCCCTCTCTGGCCGGGTGGTGGTCTTCAGCGTCTCAAACCATGAAGAAGACGTGGTCACCGCGCTTAAGCGAGGGGCAGACGGCTATCTGCTGAAAGATATGGAGCCGGAAGATCTGCTCAAGGCGCTGCAACAGGCTGCCGCAGGCGAGATGGTGCTGAGTGAAGCGTTAACGCCGGTACTGGCCGCCAGCCTGCGTGCGAACCGCGCCACGTCTGACCGCGACGTCAGTCAGTTGACCCCGCGCGAGCGTGACATTCTGAAGCTAATTGCCCAGGGGCTGCCGAACAAAATGATCGCCCGCCGTCTGGACATCACCGAGAGCACGGTCAAAGTGCATGTCAAACACATGCTGAAAAAAATGAAGTTAAAATCCCGCGTCGAAGCCGCCGTCTGGGTGCATCAGGAGCGCATTTTTTAACTTACTCATCCGGCAGCAACTTCCACCGTGGATCGTCGGCAGGCATTGCGACGAGCGGTTGCACCACGGAAAGCGTGATCTCATTGGAGGAGACACGCTGCCCATCCTTATCTTCCACCACGGCCGTAAGCCGCCATGCGTTTTTCGCCCCTTCCGAATCATCCCATGCAGGCATGATCACACTCCAGCCATCGCTGCTGTTGCCGTTTGCCGGTGAGGTCAGGCTGAGCGCCTGGGTATCACCCAGCCAGTGGATCTGCCGGATACCGTGCTTGCTGCGAATTTGCAGCTTAAGCATCACCGTTTCGCCTGGCTTAAGATCCCACGGCGGCGTAGCAAGATATACCGAGAGGGTTTTGCGCTGACGAAATTCCATCACGGGCAGATTATCGCGCTCAGGTGAATCATAGCGGCTGCCCCGCAGCGAGCGCGTCGCCGCCACCTCCCCGGCGGAAAGCTGTTTCGCCAGCGGCACGCCAAAACGATAGTTGAGCTTCAGCCCGAGGTTATTCTGGCTAACGCCGCTCTCCCCCTGCTTATGGGCAGCCGTCAGGGTAACCAGCGGAACGGGGGTATAGTTCAGCCCCAGGTTGACCGCAACCGGGTTGTGATACCCCGTACCGCTGTTGAACAGATCGACGTTATCGCCAAAATACTGTTCAAAGCTGACGCTGGTGTTCAGGTGATGAAACCAGGGAAGCCAGGCTTTGGCCGTTACGTCGTATCCGCGCGCCATGCGCTGCTCGCGGATGTCGGAACGCGGCTGCCAGCCAGCGAACGGCTGGTAGTAATTGGCCGACAGGCGCAGGTTTTCACCCCACGCCTCTGCGCCCAGCCCGGCACGTTGCAGGTTGTCTTCCAGCAGGTTGTCGTAAAAGGTGTTGTAGCCCAGCAGCCAGTTTCCGGCAACCCAGCGCTGCCCGATCCCGACGTTACTCACCAGCCCGTCTGTCTGCTGCGTCAGACCAAGCTGGCTCCAGCTCAGATAACGGGTGTTGTCGTTCCAGGGGATAAACCAGCTTCCGCTGCTGCCGTTAAAGTTGCCGTCGTCATCCACCAGCACATTGACGTTGGCGTTTCCCCAGGGTGAAAGCCAGGATTCAATCTGCTCGTTGACTTCCCCGCTGACGGCATCCCGCACCTTGCCAAACGCGAACTGTCGCGCCTGCTGCCCGGCCGTCAGGCCGTTATCGGTCATACTGGCTTCACCGAAGGCCTTTGCCATTTCAGCCAGATGCTTTTCGCCTTCGCTGGTCGGTTGCGCCATACCGAGGTCCGGCAGACTATCGCCGTTGTTATCAAACGGATTTTGCGCCTGCTGCACGAAGGATTTCGGCGCACCATGAACGGCTCCAGCCGTAAAAAGGGGGAGTAACAGCAAAAAACGGATGCGGGACGATACAGCCTTCAACGTCGTCAATCAGAACCTGTGTTTATGAACAAACACTTATTATGTTAACGCCATAAACCCTGAAAACCAGTCTTAACAGAAATTTCAGGAATATCCTGAAAAGCGCTGTCGGGTGGCGGCTTCCCCTTACCCGACCTACAAATTCGTACCGGTGCGAAGCCGCCACCCGACGCCCTTACACTATCCCAACAGCCCTTTCAGCTCCGGCACGCAGGAGCCGCAGTTCGTACCGCAACGCAGCTTCACGCCCAGCGCTGCGGCAGAATCACAGCCTCCGGCTATCGCCTTACGTATCGTATTTTCACCCACGCTGAAGCAGCTACAGATAATTCGCCCGTGATCGGCATCTTCGCCCGGCCGTTGTCCGTGCAGCAGTGCATGGCGTTCAGCGAGTTGTACGGGCGCAGCAGCAAAGGCTTCTTCAATAAACGCATGCGCCAGCGCTGGCAGCGTATGGCCCTCCCAGTAGCCCAGCATCAGCTCGCCGTGATGCCAGGCGAGCACGCTGCTGCGTTCTCCCGTCTGTGCCACCTGTAACTGCCAGCCCCGACCGCTGGCGTACGCCATGACCCACGACAGCAACGGCTGCTCCCCCGCCACCGTCAGACGTGAGGCTTTACGCCACCAGCAGACCGACGGCGGCAGCGCTGGCAACTCGCGGGCATACAGTTCCCCCTGCCAGGCCGGTAGCCAGGGCAGAATCCTCACCGCGGTTTGTTTACTCTCCGGCTGGCCGGAACCGGCATCAACCCGCCCTTCTACCAGCGCATTGACCTTACCCTGCCGGGCAAATTGCGCGTTCCAGTGCATCGGCGCAAACAGCTCGCCCGCACGCTGCGCGGTGGAGATACGTACTCTGGCAACCATCACTCCGCGCGGGGAGCTTACCCGCGCCAGCTGGCCGTCAGTCAGCCCGGCGCGCGCCGCATCGGTTGCGTTCATCTCAACAAAAGGCTCATCGATATGCTGCATCAGGCGCGGAACATACCCCGTGCGCGTCATGGTGTGCCACTGATCGCGGATCCGCCCGGTGTTCAGTATCAAGGGGTACAATTCGTCGACGCTGGCCCCATGCGGGGACGGGTCAACCGGAACAAGCGTTCGTTGCGGGAAATCACCGGCATGCCACTGATACGGCGCCAGCGCGTCCCACGCCTCTCGCGTCAGCGACGCCAGTTCGCGCAGGTTTAGCGCCCGTTGGCCGTTATTTTCAAACGCCGTCAGCGCCGCATGTTCACAAAATATCTCCTGAGGGTGTTCCCAGGCGAAGGCATCGCCATAACCGAGCTGGTCTGCGATCCGGGCGATGATCCACCAGTCCGGTCTGGCCTCGCCCGGCGCAGGCATAAAGGCGCGCTGGCGGGAGATACGGCGTTCAGAATTGGTCACCGTGCCGTTTTTCTCGCCCCAGCCCAGAGCGGGAAAACGGATATGGGCAAACCGGCTGGTGTCCGTCTCCTGCATCACTTCAGATACCATGACCAGCGGGCAGGCCGCCAGAGCCTGGCACACCGCGTGGCTGTCGGGAAGTGACACGGCAGGGTTGGTGCCCATGATCCACACCGCCTTCACCTCGCCGCGGGCAATGGCGTCAAACAGTTCCACCGCCATCAGGCCCGGGGTCTGCGCCAGCCGTTCCGTTCCCCAGAAACGCGCCACGCGCGAAAGATCGTCCGGCTCGAAGTTCATGTGCGCCGCCAGCTGGTTCGCCAGCCCGCCCACTTCCCGCCCGCCCATGGCATTTGGCTGTCCGGTCAGCGAAAACGGGCCGCAGCCAGGACGGTTGAACTTCCCGCTGGCAAGATGCACGTTAATGATGGCGTTGCACTTGTCGCTGCCGCTGGAGGACTGGTTGATCCCCATGGTGTAGAGCGTGATCGCGCGTGGCGCGGTGACAAACCAGTCGTAGAAGGTGCCAATCTCGTCTGAAGGCAGATCGCAAAACGCCGCCACGCGAGGGATCGGCCACTCGCCGCGCCCCTGGATCAGATTGAGCAACCCCACAAACAGCCCGGCGTCGCTGCCGGGTCTGAGCGCGAGGTGGAGATCGGCGATATCACAGGTGGCGGTTTTACGCGGATCGATCACGACCACTTTCATCTGCGGATTGTTGTGTTTTGCCTGCACCAGCCGCTGATACAGCACCGGATGCGTCCAGGCCGCGTTCGAGCCAACGAGTACCACCAGATCGCTGTTTTCCACGTCCTCGTAGCTGCACGGCACCACGTCTTCACCGAAGGCGCGTTTGTAGCCCACCACCGCCGATGACATGCACAGCCGCGAGTTGGTATCAATGTTCGCCGCCCCGATAAAGCCTTTCATCAGCTTGTTGGCGGCATAGTAATCCTCTGTCAACAGCTGGCCGGAGGCATAAAACGCCACCGCCTGCGGCCCCCATTCGTTGATGATGTTCCGCAGCCGCTCGCCCGCTTCGCCCAGCGCCTGCGGCCATGCCACCTCCCGGCCATCGACAACCGGGCGCAGCAGGCGTCCCTGTAGCCCCGTGGTTTCCCCAAGGGCAGATCCTTTTACGCACAGACGACCGAAATTCGCCGGATGAGTTTCATCCCCCCGAATGCTCACCTTTTCACCGTCTGGGCTGGCGACCACGCCGCAGCCCACCCCGCAGTAAGGGCACGTTGTCCGGGTTTCCGTCATGAGGCCTCCGCACGCATCACCAGCTCTTCATTTCCAACCCACACCTTGCCGTTTTCAATTTTTACCGGCCAGGCACGCACCGCAGGCGCCCCGCTCTCAGCCTGACACCCGTCGCGCAGACGAATACGTTGCTTGTAGAGCGGCGAGATCACCACCGGTTCCCCCGCCGCATCGCCGAGGATGCCGCGTGAAAGCACGTTCGCGCGGCTGCCCGGCTCCCGATCGTCGAGGGCATAAACGGTGTTGCCAAAGCGGAACAGCGCAATCGGTTTGCGCCCAAGATGCGCGCCAATGCCCGCCTGCTCCGGGATCTCGTCGATATTGCAAATTTCCTGCCAGCGCTTGTTCTCCTCCCCGGCGGGGACGTTCACCGCGGTGCGGAACAGCGCCAGGCGGTCAGGATCGTTAAGGGTGGTTTGCCATTCGCACTGGTAGGTCTCCACCACCCGGGCCATCTCCTGCTCCAGCTCGTGGACGATCCCCAGGCTGTCGTTGAGGATCACCTCGCGCAGATAGTCGAGGCCGCCTTCCAGGTTATCCATCCAGGTACTGGTGCGTTGCAGACGATCTGCCGTGCGAATGTAGAACATCAGGAAACGGTCAACGGTGCGGATCAGCGTTTCGTCGTCCAGATCGCTGGCGAAGAGATCCGCGTGGCGCGGCTTCATCCCGCCGTTGCCGCACAGATAGAGGTTCCAGCCTTTGTCCGTGGCAATCACCCCCACGTCTTTGCTCTGCGCCTCTGCGCACTCACGGGTACAGCCGGAGACCGCCATTTTGATTTTGTGCGGCGCGCGCAGGCCCTTGTAGCGGTGTTCCAGCCTGACCGCGAGGCCGGTGGAATCCTGCACGCCGTAGCGGCACCAGGTCGACCCGACGCAGGATTTCACCGTGCGCAGGGATTTCCCGTAAGCATGTCCGGTCTCAAACCCGGCCTCCACCAGCGCCTGCCAGATTTCCGGCAACTGTTCTAGCGTGGCGCCAAACAGGTCAATACGCTGCCCGCCGGTAATTTTGCTGTAAAGGCTATAGCGTTTCGCGATCTGGCCGATGGCGATCAGCCCGTCGGCGGTCACTTCACCCGCAGGCATCCGCGGGACGATGGAGTAGGTTCCGTCTTTCTGAATATTGGCGAAATAGCGGTCGTTGGTGTCCTGCAACGGCAGATGTGCCGGTTTCAGCAGATACTCGTTCCAGCAGGATGCCAATACCGATCCCACCAGCGGTTTACAGATCTCGCACCCGTGCCCCTGACCGTAGCGGCTGATAAGCTGGTCGAAGGTGCGGATATGGTTGACGCGCACCAGGTGGTAAATCTCCTGACGCGAGTACGGGAAGTGTTCGCAGATATCCTTTTTCACCTCCACGCCCTGCGCCGCAAGCTGGTACTCCATCACCTGCTTCACCAGCGCGCTACAGCCTCCGCAGCCGGTCGCGGCTTTGGTGCACTGCTTAATGGCGCCGATATCCGTCGCACCCGCGCTTACCGCCTGGCAGATATCCCCTTTGCTGACGTTATGACACGAACAGATCTGCGCGCTTTCCGGCAGCACCGCCACGCCCAGCGCTTTCGGCGCGCTGCCTGACGACGCGGGTAAGATCAGCGTTTCCGGCTCTTTTGGCAGGCTGATGCCGTTGAGCATCATCTGCACCAGCGTGGCGTATTCGCTGGCATCGCCCACCAGCACGCCACCCAGCAGGGTTTTGCTGTCGTGGCTGACCACAATTTTTTTGTAGATTTGCTGCGGCCCGTGCGTCCACTGGTAGCTCAGCGCCCCCGGCGTGCGCCCGTGGGCATCGCCAAACGACGCCACATCCACCCCCAGCAACTTGAGTTTGGTACTCATATCCGCGCCGGTGAAGCGCTTCGCCTCACCCGCCAGCACAGCGGCGGCCACACGCGCCATCTGGTAGCCCGGTGCCACCAGGCCAAAGATTTTCCCCTCCCACAGCGCGCATTCCCCGATGGCAAGCACGTCCTGATCGGAAGTCCGGCAGCCGTCGTCAATGCAGATCCCGCCGCGCTCGCCGACAGCCAGCCCGCTGCTGCGCGCCAGCGCGTCCTGCGGCCGAATACCGGCAGAGAAGACCACCATGTCCGTTCCCAGCTGTTCACCATCGGCAAAACGCAGCACCAGCCCGTCGTCTGCGGTGGCAATCTCCGTCGTCGATTTACTGGTGTGTACTCCTACGCCCAGCGCCTCAATTTTCTTGCGCAGCATTGCCGCGCCGTCGCTGTCGAGCTGCACCGCCATCAGGTTCGGCGCAAACTCCACCACGTGAGTTTCCAGCCCGAGCTGCTTAAGCGCATTCGCCGCCTCCAGCCCCAGCAGGCCGCCGCCAATCACCACACCGCGGCGAGAGCCTGCCGCATGGGCCGCAATGTTGTCCAGATCGTCAAGGGTGCGGTAGACAAAACACCCCGGCAGATCGTTGCCCGGAACGGGCGGTACGAACGGGTACGAGCCGGTCGCCAGCACCAGCTTGTCCCAGTGAGTCTCATGGCCACTGGCGGTACGCACTACGTGTGCATCACGATCGATAGCGACGATCTGCTGCGAGAGGCGCAGCTCAATGCCGTTATCGGCAAAGAACTCCCCCGCCACCAGCGAGAGCGAGTCCGCGCTGCGTCCGCCAAAATATTCCGACAGATGCACGCGGTCATAGGCGGCATAGCGCTCTTCGCCAAAAACAATAATCTGATACTGCTGATGCAAATTGCGGTTAACGCAGTCTTCGAGGAAATGATGGCCGACCATACCGTGCCCAACCACCACCAGAGTAGGTTTTGTCATAGCGTTCTGTCCTGCAACCTGCGGTTGCGTTGTGAAACGATCGAACAGCCAGTCCGCGTGGGCGGGCGCAGCCGTTGCCAGTAAATCGGTAAAGGTTGCCGCACTGCGGCAGTCACCCAGCAGCAGCACGCCAGCCAGCGCCCCCTGATGGATCAGTAAACGTCGATAGTGACGGGTCAGCGGATCCCATGAACTCCAGACCACATCGTCCGCCTGCGCCGTCGCGCGTCCAAGGCTGAACAGCTCCACGCCGGTCACCTTAAGGCGCACGCCGTTGTCGGTCAGGGTAAACGGCGCGGTGACCTCCCCGGCCAGCCGCGCGGCAAGAATATCCGCCTGCGCCAGACAGGGGGCGACCAGACCAAACGTCTGGCCGTCAATTTCGCAGCACTCGCCGATGGCGTAGATATCCGGCACGGAGGTTTGCATCTGCTGATCCACCACGATGCCGCGCGCGCAGCGAATGCCGCTGGCTTTTGCCAGCGCAACGTTGGGCTGCACGCCCGTGGCCAGCACTACGCGCGTGGCGGCGATGCGGCGTCCGTCGAGCAACGTCACGGCATCGTCAGCGATGGCGGTGATGCCGGAGGCGAGTTCACAGCTAACGCCCCGCGCCGCCAGCGCCTCTTCCAGCAACAGCCCTGCCTGCTGATCCAGCTGCTGTTCCATCAGCCACGGACCGCGATGCACGAGCGTGACGTTGTCACCGTGTCGCGCCAGCGCTGCCGCGTCCTCCACGCCGAGTACGCCGCCGCCCAGCACTACCGCCGGTCCGGAGATATTCTGGATGGCGCGGGTCTCTGCCAGGGTGCGAAAGGTAAACACATGCGGCGCATCGCCGCCGGGGATCGGCGGCACTACAGGGGTAGACCCGGTGGCAAACACCAGCGCATCCCAGCCCAGCGTGCGAGCAGAGGTATGCACTTCACGCGCGTTGACGTCTACTGCGAGCGCCTTTTCTCCTCGCAGCACCGTCACGCCTCGAGCCGTGTACCAGTCTTCATCGTGCAGACAGATGTGCTCCGCCTGCTTTTCGCCACCCAGCACCGGTGAAAGCTGGATGCGGTTGTACGCCTGCTCAGGCTCGTCACCGATGACGGTGATAGCGAAACGACCGGGAACACGCCCGGTGAGCGACGCAATCAGCCGGGTTGCCGCCATACCATTACCGATAATGACCAGTCGCATCGTGCCCCCTCATTACGCCGCTTTCGGCTGTTTTTCGTAGAGGAAATGGAGGATCTGCTGGCGCATGTGGTGATAGCGGCTGTCGTCCGCCAGCTGCACCCTGTTGCGCGGGCGCGGCAGATCTACGCGCAGGATCTCACCCACGGTGGCTGCCGGGCCATTGGTCATCATCAGTACGCGGTCAGAGAGCAGTACCGCCTCGTCCACGTCGTGGGTAATGAGCACGATGGTGGTGTTCAGCGCCTGCTGGATCTGCATCACCGAGTCCTGAAGATGGGCGCGCGTCAGCGCATCGAGCGCGCCAAACGGCTCATCCATCAGCAGCACTTTCGGCTTCATTGCCAGCGCCCGGGCAATCCCGACGCGCTGCTTCATGCCGCCGGAGATCTCCCCTGGGCGCTTATGCAGCGCGTGGCCCATCTGCACCCGGTCGAGGTTGTGTTCAATCCACGCTTTGCGCTCGGCCTTACTCATGGTGTGACGGAAGACCTGATCCACCGCCAGCGCCACGTTGTCGAAGCAGGTCAGCCACGGCAGCAGCGAATGGTTCTGGAACACCACCGCGCGCTCGGGCCCCGGCCCGGCGATTTCGCGGTTGTCGCAAATCAGCCCGCCTTCCGTCGGCAGCGTGATCCCGGCGATCAGGTTTAACAGCGTCGACTTGCCGCAGCCGGAGTGACCAATCAGGCTGACGGTTTCGCCCTCGTGGATATCAAAAGAGACGTTTTGCAGCGCCAGAAACTCGCCGCTGGCGGTGGAAAAACGCTGGCTCACGGCCTGGACCTGAATTAACGGTTTCATGTTCGCTCCTAATTTTCCTGCCAGCTAAAGCGACGGGCGATCAGCATCAGCCCCTGCTCCAGCAGCAACCCGACCACGCCAATGATGACGATGGCGATGAGAATGTTTTCGACATTGAGGTTGTTCCACTCATTCCAGATCCAGAAGCCAATGCCTAAACCTCCGGTGAGCATCTCGGCGGCGACAATCACCAGCCAGGCAATGCCAATGGAAAGACGTACCCCGGTCAGTACCGCAGGCAGCACGGCGGGGAAAAGAATGCGGCGCATGATGGTCCACTCGGAGAGTTGCAGCACGCGGGCCACGTTGAGGTAGTCCTGCGGAATACGGCGCACCCCTTCGGCGGTGTTTATGACCATTGGCCAGATGGAGCAGATAAAAATGGTCCAGCTCGATGCCGGCTCCGCCTTCTGGAACAGCAGCAGGCCGATGGGCAGCCAGGCCAGCGGGCTGACAGGACGCAGGAGCGCGATCAGCGGGTTGAACATGCGGGAGAAAAAGGTGAAGCGGCCAATCAAAAAGCCCAGCGGAATGCCCGCCAGCGCCGCCAGACCGAAGCCGATGGCGACGCGCTGCAACGACGCCAGCACGTTCCAGCCAATGCCCATATCGTTTGGCCCGTCGCGATAAAACGGATCGGCAAACAGGGTCATGGCCGAATCGAGCGTGCTGAGCGGCGTCGGAAAGCCTTTACTCTTTATCGCTGCCAGCTGCCAGAGCAGCACCAGCAGGCCGAGACCGAGCAGCGCCGGGATGACGCGCTGTAAAAAGTCATTCATCCGGCGCGTAAAGGCTGGCGCACGACGGCGAACCTGTAGCGGAGGCAGGACAATCACTTCCCCGCTCTCTGACGTCTCTTGTGGTTTTGTATTTTGCAGATGCTGCATACTCAGGCCCCTTTACGGTGAATGGCGAAGCGGTTGGCGTACCCTTCCGGATCGGTGCCGTTCCAGACGGTGCCGTCCATCAGGGTGCTGCTGCGATACGGTGATGACGGTGTGGACATACCGCCCACGGCGGTCGCGGCATCCTGCCAGACCGCGGTCTGGTTAATGCGCTGTGCAATGCCCGCGTAATCCGGCGCGGCGTTGAGCAAGCCCCAGCGGCGGAACTGGGTTAAGAACCACATCCCGTCGGAGAGATACGGGTAGCTCACGGCACCCTCGTTGAAGAAACGGATCGGGTGCGCATCCTGCCAGCGCTGACCGACCCCGTTGTCGTACTCGCCGAGCATGCGTCCGGTGAGATACTGTTCCTTGCAGTTGAGCCAGGCGCGGCGCGAGAGGATCTGCGCGGTTTCGCGTTTGTTTTCCGCTGACGCCTCGATCCAGCGCGCGGCTTCCATCACGGCGCTCACCAGCGCCCGTGCGGTGTGCGGGTTTTTCGCCACCCAGTCGCGTCGGGTGCCGAGGATCTTTTCCGGGTGATCGGCCCAGATGGACTGCGACGTGGCGGCGGTAAACCCGATGCGGTCGTTAATCGCCCGCGCGTTCCACGGCTCGCCAACGCAAAACCCGACCATGTTGCCAATGCGCATGTTCATCACCATCTGCGGCGGCGGCACCACCACGGTGCGCACGTCGTCAAACGGGTTAATCCCCGCGCTGGCCAGCCAGTAGTAGAGCCACATGGCGTGCGTTCCCGTCGGGAAGGTATGCGCGAAGGTGTAGGTTCCCGGCGCCTGCTGCGCAATCAGCTTTTTCAGCCCGTCGAGGTCACGAACGCCCTTCTCCGCCAGATCGCTGGAGAGCGTAATGGCCTGTCCGTTCTGATTGAGGGTCATCAGGTTCGCCATCTGCTGTGGCTTGCCCGCGATCCCCAGCTCCAGACCGTACAGCAGGCCGTAAAGAATGTGTGCGGCGTCCAGTTCGCCCGCCACCAGCTTGTCGCGCACCGCCGCCCAGCTCGCCTCTTTGGTCGGCACAATGGTAATACCGTGTTTTTTATCGAACCCCTTCAGGGCCGCGATAACCACGGGCGCGCAATCGGTCAGAGGTATAAACCCGATACGCACGGTATCCTGCTCCGGCTTATCTGACCCCGCCGCCCATGCGGCCTGCATGACACCCGGCAACAGCATCGCACCACTCGCCAGCATGCTGGCCTGCAATAACCGCCGTCTCGACAAATCCGCCATAATTGCTCCTGAAAAAAGGCAAAAAAAAGCGCCCGACGGTGCTGAAGCACCGCTGGACGCCTTTATCCCGAAGACGCATGCACCGCCGTTGGCGCATCGTCGAAAATGGTTAATCTGTTAATGCAAAGGTAATGCCAGCTTTTCATCCCCGGCGTTACGGGGTTTCTGCAAGAAGAGCGCTGTTTTACGCACCTCAATCAGGCACAAAATGCCCACTGACTGTGCAACTACTCCCCAGGGGGTATCTTCCACAGATTTTTCACCGTAAGCAGCGCACGGGCGATATCCACCATGCGTTGGTTTTTATCCATCGCCATTTTGCGCAGGGCGGTCCACGCCTGCTCCTCGCTCATGTTCTGGTGCGTCATCAGCACGCTTTTGGCTTTGTCGATGGTCTTACGCTCCTCCAGCGTGTCGCGCAGGGAAGCAAGCTGACGGGAGAGTTGCTCAATTTCACGCGCCTGCTGGCGCACCAGCGGCAGCAGCGGTCTGTCAGGAAATCGCGCCAGGATATCGTCGTGCTCATCGTCTGCGTGCAGGTTTTCGCTATAGCGACGCTCCTCAACTGCCGTCATCAGATCGGCAATTGCCACCTCTTCCAGCGTGCGCAGGTGCTCAAGGCGCGCGGTTTGCAGGGCAAACCATTTGAGGGCGGTATCACCGTTATCTGCCGGAGGCTGACGGGTGCACGCTTCACGCCTGAGTTTTTCAGTCTCCAGACCCGGCAGGCAGTTGAGGGTAAATGACTCCTGCACGTCTGGAGTGCAATGGGAGATAAAAACCTCGAAGCAGGCCTGCTGGCCATCAATGCGATCCACCAGCCGCTGGCGGGTTTCATCGTCAAAGAATCCCTGGGTGAAACCAATAGCCCCCAGCGCCCGCTCCTGTCCCACAAGTTCTTTGCCCTGCATCAGGCTGTAAAGGGCCACAAATCGGCCCGCGATGTGCGGATCGTCAATGCTGTCGCTGAGTTGAGGTACGATACTGAGCAGATGACGCAGTATGCGGCTGTAGTGTTCCATCGCCTGCGGCGCGGTGACGCGTTGACCTGTAACGCCATCACGCAGCACCGTCAGCGTCTCAAGGCCGTGCAGTGCGCTGGCAATGCGTTCGCAGAGGGCGCTGCCCGGCAGCGGTTCGTTAAACTGAAGGTGCAATACAGCAAGGTTTTCATCCACCAGGGCCCTGCTGGCCTTGCATTCAGGCGCGTACAATTTGCCCTGCGAGCAGAGCCAGACATTTGACGCACCGCGCTCGCACTGTAGCATATGCACCAGTCGACTGATGCCGTTCACCAGTGCGCCCAGCTGCGCCAGTCTGCCGAGCTGTTCCTCACGCAACATTTTCGCACGCTGGAACCATTCGGTTGCGCCAGGGGAACTGCCAGCCACTATCGTCATCGTTTCTCTCCCCGATACGTATTCTTCGGTACGAGAAGCAATATTCGTGCCTTTTCAAAGAACAGGAGTCAACATGCAGAAGATTGTGATCGTCGCCAACGGTGCGGCCTACGGCAGTGAATCCCTTTTTAACAGCCTGCGCCTGGCAATCGCGCTGCGCGATAAGGAGAGTGAGCTGGAGCTGCGCCTCTTTTTGATGTCCGACGCCGTCACGGCCGGGCTGAAGGGGCAGAAACCCGCAGAGGGCTACAACATTCAACAAATGCTGGAGATCCTGACCGCGCAAAACGTTCCGGTCAAACTGTGCAAAACCTGTACCGACGGGCGCGGCATTACCGGGCTGCCGCTAATTGATGGCGTGGAAATTGGCACGCTGGTCGAGCTGGCTGAATGGACGCTTTCCGCCGATAAAGTATTAACTTTTTAATAATAACCCGCCAAAAATATTATTTTCTTATGGACGCGGTTTCAGCATCAAGTTTACCTGCGCCGTTGCCGATAGGCATGGAAACAACACAGCAGGTATCACACTTATGTTCAGATCCATTCGCGCCCGCATCATTGCCGCGACGACAGGCTGTCTGGTCGTCGCCCTTCTTCTTAATACCATTATTAACTTTCAGGTCACGCGCCAGGATAACCAGCAGTCGCAGCGCGATATTCTGACCAGCACCAGCGCCAGCCACAACATGGCGATTGCCGACTGGGTGAACAGCAAAATGACCGTCATCACCTCGGCGCAGCCAGTCGCGCTCAGCGACGATCCGGTTCCGGTGTTTAAACAGCTTGCGCTGGCGGGTGGATTCACCAACGTCTACGTGGGTTATGCCAGCAAAACGGCTAAATTTTCTGACCCAACCGGGGTACCCGCTGATTACGATCCCACCCTTCGCCCGTGGTATCAGCAGGCTGTCAGCGCTGATGGTCCGGTAGTGACTGCACCCTATGTGGACGCGGGCACCGGGAAACTGGTGGTGACGTTCGCGGTACCCGTTAAAGAGCAAGGCGCCCTGAAAGCAGTGGTGGCGGGCGATGTGGCGATGGACAGCGTGGTGGCTAACGTGCGCGGTATTCACCCGACTCCGGCCAGCAGCGGACTGCTTCTGGACAGCAACGGCACCGTTATTGCCGGCAGCGATCCTGCGCTGACGCTTAAGCCTTTTACGGAGACGATCAAAGGGACCGATTTTGCCGCCCTGAAAAGCGGCAACCTGGTTGACGGAACGTTTAACGGACGTGAAAAAACGTTCCTGGCCACCGCCGTACCGGGGACGCACTGGCTGCTGGTTGTGGCGCTTGATAATGGCGATGCCACCGCCGGGATGCGGTCATTGCTTAAAGCATCTGCACTGTCTCTGGCGATCCTCGCCCTGCTGAGCGGTGCCCTCATGCATCTCCTGATTGCCCGCCTGCTTAAGCGGCTGTCCGGTATCCGTGACGCGATGAACAGCATTGCCAACGGTACTAACGATCTGTCGCAGCGTCTGCCGGATAAGGGGGGCGATGAAGTGGCGCAAATCGCGCAGGCATTTAACGCCTTCAGCGATAAGCTTTCTGTGGTGATGATCCAGCTGCGTGATGCCAGCGCCTCAGTGAAAAACGCCGCGCATGAGATTGCGGCAGGTAATCAGGATCTTTCCGGGCGTACCGAGCAGGCGGCATCAAGCCTTCGCGAAACCGCCAGCGCCGTGGAAGAGATCACGGCCTCCGTCACGCAGTCAAACGAGTCGGCAGCAGAAGCGAACGAACAGGCGAGCAAGGCCTCTGCCGCCGCATCCCGTGGAGGCGACGTCGTCGCTCAGGCCATCAGCACCATGCAGTCCATCGAACTGGCTTCCGCGAAAATCGGCGATATCACCAGCGTCATTGACGGCATCGCCTTCCAGACCAATATCCTGGCGCTTAACGCCTCGGTGGAAGCGGCGCGTGCCGGGGAACAAGGCCGTGGGTTCGCGGTCGTTGCGGGGGAAGTACGTAACCTGGCCAGCCGCAGCGCTCAGGCAGCGAAAGAGATCAAATCCCTTATTGACTCCACTACCGAAAGCGTTGCAACCGGCTCCCGGTTTGTGCACCTTGCGGGCGACAGCATGGATGAGATCCGCGCCAGCGTCGGGAGCGTGTCTGGCATTATGCGTGAAATGTCCATTGCCACCCGGGAGCAGATGAAAGGGATCCATGAGATTAACCACGCGGTGACGCATCTGGATCGCATGGTGCAGCAGAACGCCGAGCTTGTTGTACAGTCTGCTGCGGCAGCCAGCGCCCTGCAAAGCCAGGCGGGCGACCTTGCTGAGACCGCAGGCCATTTCCGCATATAATTTTTCCCGGACGCGCGTTAAGCAGGGAAAACGCGCGTCCGCTGAAAGGTTTCAGGGATTTTGTCATTTTTGTTTAATCGTTGCGCCATTTTTTGATCGAAATCAGCATCCCACCCCTGCCCCTTTGGTGTTATGAAACGAGTAAATTGTGAACAACATCACGCTCGGGATGGGCAAAAACGACGGGGTATAAAATGGCACGAGTTAAAACAAGTCTGAAACTGTTTGGCGGGGATACGGTAGTGGTGCGTTGCTCAGAGCGTTGCCGCATCCATCTGATGAGTACAAAAGGACAGAAGCAATCGCAGGCAGATATCCTTACCGTCCAGGACGATAAGGCCTGGCTGACGGTGCCTTACACCGGTACCTGGGATGTGCTGATCGACAGCCACAGTCAGTCGCTCGAACATTCCGTCAGTTACGTGGCGGCATAACAGTAAACGCCCGGTCGGCCGGGCGTATTATCAGGCAAAACCCGGTCGCAGCGTATTGCTGAGCGGGTTCCCTTCCAGCAGCGCTTTCACCTTCACCACCAGCTCACTCAGACAGTCGTCCTGCATACCGAGAAGCGTCAGCTCCTGATCGAGCGAGAAAAGGTACTGGGCGTTAGTGCCCAGCGGTCCACTGGCGGCGGCAATCAGCGGGGCAATCACCTGGGTTCGGGTGTCGGCTTCATACAGCGGATGGCGCGGATCCATAATGAACACCAGCGCGTTGACGGTGCGCCCGTCATCCAGTTCCAGCTTGCACCAGCTGGGCATATAGCAGCCGGTGATCATCTCGCGCTTCCACAGCAGCGTCAGCTCATCTTCCAGCGTGGTATCCGGCAGCCGGTATGCCACGCCCGTGGTGCGCCCGCCCTCTTTTAGTGCAAGCATGCGTCCAGGCTGGCACGCGCTGCCGCGTCCGGCGGTCAGGCGCAAACAGAAGGCGCGGTGCCAGCCAGGCAGCGTTCCGGTTGCCGATTCAACAAATTCTAGCGCCGGGTTCCACATCAGCGAGCCGTAACCAAAGATCCAGACCGGGCCATCATCCGGGCGGCAGGCCAGCGTTGCCGCAAGCGACGCCGCACGTTGTTCAGCCGACCACAGAAGCGATTCCTCAATAGCACCAAATGCCGTCTTACAATCTGCCTTCATCAAGAAATCACGCGTTAACACATTCCACCTCCGCCACTGCATGCTTCCTTGCGACATCTTTAATGCGCCTTCCCGGCATTCTGTGCTGTTCATTTTAACAGCAGTTGAGCAACGATAAGCAATTCGCGGGCCAGATGCAATACAGCGGCAGGTCAACCGCCTGAAATGTCAAAATGGAGGTAGCGTATTATTCGGCGGCTATTTCTTTTTGTGCCATTTATCATCGTCCCCTTTCTCATAGTCATTTTTCACGGCGGCCCAGGCCACCTTATGCGCCGTCTCTTCACGGCTGGCATCGTCCCGGCGATCTTCTTTATCTTTGTACTGATCCCAGGCGCTGTTAAAGGCTTCTTTGTAGATATCCTGGGCGTGAGCAGGCAATACGTTTTGCACGTTATCCGGTAATTCGCTTTTCGATTTGTATGGCATCGTTAACCTCTCTTTTGGCTAAAAGATAAGTGTGGACGACGATACGCCAGCGTGCCACCCGACAGGGATAAGTGAACAATTTAAAAATACAACGCATTGTTATTAAACAATTATTTTATGGAGATAAGTCATTATAAGCCTCAGGAATAAAAATTATCACAAATGGTAAAATTAAGTAAAAAATACAGGGTATTTAACAGATTTCTGTTAAATTAATACCCTCAAAATCTATCTATAATTACAAGCACCTGCACTGTTGGAGAAACACATGACAGCAACACACGAGGCGGTAAAAACCCGCCACAAGGAGACCTCTCTCATTTTCCCGGTTCTGGCACTGGCTGTGCTGCTCTTCTGGGGAAGCAGTCAGTCATTGCCAGTGGTTGTGGGGATCAATATTCTGGCTCTGGTGGGTATTTTAACCAGTGCATTTAGCGTGGTACGCCATGCGGATGTTTTAGCCCACCGTCTTGGCGAGCCGTATGGGTCATTAATTTTAAGCCTTTCGGTTGTGATTCTTGAGGTCAGTCTCATTTCCGCATTAATGGCCACCGGCGACGCCGCGCCAACGCTAATGCGCGATACGCTCTACTCCATCATTATGATTGTCACCGGCGGCCTGGTCGGTTTTTCACTTTTATTAGGTGGTCGCAAATTTGCCACCCAGTACATGAACCTCTTTGGCATTAAACAGTACCTCATCGCCCTGTTCCCGCTGGCGATTATTGTGCTGGTGTTCCCGATGGCGCTGCCGGGCGCCAATTTCACCACCGGCCAGGCGCTGCTGGTGGCGCTGATTTCCGCGGCGATGTACGGCGTGTTCTTGCTGATCCAGACCAAAACGCACCAGAGCCTGTTTGTTTACGAGCATGAAGACGACGGCGACGACGATGACCCGCATCACGGTAAGCCGTCGGCCCACAGCAGCGCGTGGCATACGGTTTGGCTGATCGTGCATCTGATTGCCGTTATTGCGGTCACCAAGATGAATGCGAACCCGCTGGAGGCGCTGTTAACTGAACTGAACGCGCCGGTCGCCTTTACCGGTTTCCTGGTGGCCCTGTTGATCCTGTCGCCAGAAGGCCTGGGAGCGCTGAAAGCGGTGCTCAATAATCAGGTGCAGCGGGCGATGAATCTGTTCTTCGGCTCCGTTCTGGCGACCATCTCTCTTACCGTTCCGGTGGTGACGCTGATTGCCTTTATGACGGGGAATGAATTGCAGTTTGCGCTGGGTGCGCCAGAGATGATTGTGATGGTGGCATCCTTGCTGCTGTGCCAGATTTCCTTCTCCACCGGCCGCACCAATGTGCTGAACGGCGCGGCGCATATGGCGCTGTTTATTGCGTATCTGATGACGATATTTGCGTAGCCTTTTTGCCCAGCGGCGCTTCGCTTGCAGGGCCTACGGGTTTTGTAGGCCGGGTAAGCGCAGCGCCACCCGGCAATATGCCCCATAAAAAAACCCGCCGAAGCGGGTTTTTTTATTAGTTGCTGGTATCCAGCTCGTCGAAGCTCTTCACCAGATCGTCAATCGCTTTGATCTGTTTCAGGAACGGCTCCAGCTTATCCAGCGGCAGCGCGGATGGACCGTCGCATTTCGCGTTAGCCGGATCCGGGTGCGCTTCAATGAACAGACCCGCCAGGCCGGTTGCCATACCGGCGCGGGCCAGTTCGGTCACCTGCGCACGACGCCCGCCAGATGCGGCGCCAAACGGGTCGCGGCATTGCAGGGAGTGGGTCACGTCGAAAATCACCGGAGACTGGTTAGAGACGTTCTTCATCACGGTGAAGCCCAGCATATCCACAACCAGGTTGTCATAACCGAAGTTTGAACCACGGTCGCACAGGATCACCTGGTCGTTACCGCCTTCGATAAACTTGTCAACGATGTTACCCATCTGGCCTGGGCTCACGAACTGCGGTTTTTTCACGTTAATCACGGCACCGGTTTTCGCCATCGCTTCTACCAGGTCAGTCTGGCGAGCGAGGAACGCCGGAAGCTGAATCACGTCTACCACATCAGCCACGGGCTGTGCCTGAGACGCTTCGTGCACGTCGGTGATCACTTTCACGCCAAACGTCTGTTTCAGCTCCTGGAAAATCTTCATCCCCTCTTCCAGGCCCGGGCCACGGTAGGAGTGAATGGAGGAGCGGTTGGCTTTGTCAAAAGAGGCTTTAAACACGTACGGGATGCCCAGCTTTTGGGTCACGGTCACGTAGTGTTCGCAGATGCGCATAGCGAGATCGCGGGATTCCAGCACGTTCATACCGCCAAACAGCACGAACGGCAGGTCGTTTGCCACGTTGATATCACCAATGCTAACCACTTTTTGTTTCATAGGATCGCCTTATTCAGGTGTGAATCGGAATTAAGATTAATGCAGTGTAATGTGTTTATGCGCGATCGCGTTGATCTGCGCGCGGATCATCTCGCTGATCGGGTCTTCCGGACATTGCTCGACGAAATAATTCAAATCATTCAGCGCCACGTGCTCGCAGTCGAGCTGCGCATAAATCAGGCCGCGGTCGCGGATTTCGTACGGATCTTCCGGATTGAACTGCAACAGCACTTCGCTTGCGCGCAGGGCCAGCTCCATCTGACGCTCTTCCATCAGCGCAGACTTCAGCGTATCCAGGAGCTTGCGGATCACTTCGGCGTTATCGGCTTCATCAAGATCTTCATTGAACAGCTCAGCTATCGGGCTGATGTTGCCTTTCAGCCAGACGTCCAGCGTATGCTCATCCAGCGTGTCGCCGTTAAACGGATTGATTAACCACATCTCACCGTCCAGCCACTCCGCCCGCAAAATCATCTGCGTCGGGAAAATGACCGGCACCAGTGGAATATCCAGCTCGTGCGCAACCCACAGTAAAATGGCGCCCAACGCGACGGCGCTGCCCTGACGATTTTTCAACACCTGGTCCAGCCACAGTGCGTCAGACAGGCGGTACACGCCTCGCGTGTCGCAGAAACCCCATTCGCCGTAGAAAAGCTCAATTAGCTTCTCTAATTGCCAGTCCTGCGGACGTGCCTGATTGATCTCTTCGCGCGCCAGGCTGACCAGATTCTCCAGTTCAGCGTAAACGTACTGTGACGTAAAATCGTCGCGGATCATCTCTGAAATCAGGATCATACCATCGCAGAGCGGCACTTTGTTAAATTCGAAATCGGCTAAGGACCTCATGACTTACCCCAGTAACGGTATTCTTGTGGTGGCGAGTTTAATGATGATGTACAGCACCACCAGACCCAGCAAAAAGGCGATAAACCCTGTCTGCTGGCTGCGCGGACGATGACGCCCAAGCGCGATAAAACCCAAAACGATGTAGATGATAACGCCAAACAGCTTTTCAGTCAGCCATGCGCCTTTATCAGTAAATGGCAGATAGCCGGTTTTCCACATTAACCCGGCTCCGGAAAGGAACAGCACCGTGTCGATACAGTGCGGGGCGATGCGTACCCAGCGGGCGTTAATCAGCGGATTGTTGCTGTAGCGCCACCAGTAGCGGGCAATGAAAAAGCCGATGGTCAGGGCAACGGAAACCAGGTGAACGGAGATCAGCAGCGTAAACAGGCTCATGACCACTGCCCCAGCGTCAGACGTTCATTGCCGCCGTAATCCCGGCAGGTTTCCACGGCAGCGTATCCGGCACGCGTAAACAGCGCTCGCACCGCCTCTCCCTGCGTCCAGCCATGTTCCACCAGCAGCCAGCCACCGGGAAGCAAATGTTGCCGTGACGTTGTCACAATGTGATCGAGATCCGCAAGTCCCTGATTCGCAGCGACCAGCGCGGTCAACGGTTCAAAACGCACGTCGCCCTGCGCGAGATGCGGATCGTCTTCGTCGATGTAGGGCGGATTGCTGACAATCATTTCGAACATGCGGCTTTCAAGCGCGGCAAACCAGCTGCTTTGCAGAACGGAAACATTGTTCAGCCCCAGCCGTTCAACGTTGCGCCGCGCGAGGGCGACCGCATCCGGCATCACGTCTACCGCCGTCACGGTGCAGTCTGGCCGCTCGCTGGCAAGCGCCAGCGCAATCGCGCCGGTACCGGTACCGAGATCGAGGATCTGACATGGTTTCACCGGTAACCGCGCCAGCGCCTGCTCCACCAGACACTCGGTGTCCGGGCGCGGGATCAGCGTGGCCGCTGAAACGTACAGCGGAAGTGACCAGAACTCGCGTTCGCCAACCAGATGCGCCACCGGCTCGCCGGTTTTACGGCGGGCAAGCAGCGCCTCCAGCTGCGATTGCTGTTCAGCGGTCAGCGCGGTTTCGCCGAAAGCCAGCAGATACGTGCGGGCTTTACCCGTCACATGCTCAAGCAGAATTTCGGCGTCGCGCTTCGGGCTTTCACTTGCAGAAAGCTCACTGGCGGCATGGCGTAACCAGCGCTGAAAATCCATTAATCCTGCTCGGACAGTGCCGCCAGCTGGTCGGCCTGGTATTCCTGCACGATAGGCTCAATCAGCATATCGAGCTTGCCTTCCATCGCCTCATCCAGACGGTAGAGCGTCAGGTTGATGCGATGGTCGGTTACGCGACCCTGCGGGAAGTTATAGGTCCGGTTACGGTCGCTACGATCGCCGCTGCCCAGCAGGTTACGGCGGGTAGAGGCTTCCGCCTGCTGGCGTTTCGCCATTTCCGCCGCGTGGATGCGGGCGCCCAGCACGGATAACGCTTTAGCCTTGTTCTTGTGCTGGGAACGTTCATCCTGACACTCAACCACAATCCCGGTGGGCAGGTGAGTAATACGGATAGCGGAGTCGGTGGTGTTAACGTGCTGACCACCTGCCCCTGAAGAGCGGAAGGTGTCGATGCGCAGATCCGCCGGGTTGATATCCGGCAGTTCCGCTTCCGGCAGCTCCGGCATCACCGCCACCGTACAGGCTGACGTATGAATGCGTCCCTGAGATTCTGTCGCAGGCACGCGCTGCACGCGGTGACCGCCGGATTCAAATTTCAGTCGACCGTACACGCCGTCACCGCTGATTTTGGCGATAACCTCTTTGTAGCCGCCATGCTCGCCTTCGTTGGCGCTCATGATCTCCACGCGCCAGCGACGGGATTCGGCATACCGGCTGTACATACGGAACAGATCCCCGGCGAACAGCGCCGCTTCGTCGCCGCCGGTACCGGCGCGGACTTCCACAAAGGCGTTACGCTCATCATCCGGATCTTTCGGCAGCAGAAGCACCTGAAGCTGCTGCTCCATCTCTTCTGAACGCGCTTTCGCGTCCTGCAACTCTTCCTGCGCCATCTCGCGCATCTCAGGATCGTCGAGCATCATCTGCGCGGTTTCGATATCTTCCTGGACCTGTCGCCAGTCGGTAAAGCATTTTGAAACATCACTTAACTGCGCGTATTCACGCGACAGCGCGCGAAAACGTTCCTGGTCGGCAATGATCCCGGCATCGCCGAGCAGCGCCTGGACTTCTTCATGGCGCTCGTGCAGAGCTTCCAGTTTAGCGACGATAGAAGGCTTCATAGGCGTAAATGCACCTTGTCTTAGAAAATGGGTATAGGGCGCTATTCCAGCCCGAGGCTGTTGCGCAGAATTGTCAGGCGTTCATCGTCCCCGTCACGGGCAGCCTGCTGAAGAGATTTGGTTGGGGCATGGATCAGGCGGTTGGTCAGTTTCCAGGCCAGATCCTGCATAATCGCCTGCGCGTCACCGCCCTGTTCAAGGGCCGCTAACGCTTTGGCCGTCAGGTCATCACGCACCTGCTCCGCCTGACCGCGGTATTCGCGGATGGTCTCGCTGACGCTTTGCGCGCGCAGCCAGGCCATAAATTCGCTGGTTTCCTGTTCAACGATGGTTTCCGCCTGCACAGCCGCCGCCTTACGCTGGGCAAGGTTGTGCGAAATGATGCTTTGCAGGTCATCCACGCTGTACAGGTAGGCGTTCGCCAGTTTGCCCACTTCCGGTTCGACATCACGCGGAACGGCGATATCCACCAGCAGCATCGGCTGATTGCGGCGGGATTTCAGCGCACGCTCGACCATCCCTTTCCCGATAATCGGCAGCGGGCTGGCGGTAGAACTGATAATAATGTCCGCCTCTTTCAGACGTTCATCGATGTCGCTCAGCGCAATCACCTCAGCGCCCACTTCATCTGCCAGCACCTGCGCACGTTCGCGGGTGCGGTTGGCGATGATCATCTTCTTCACCTTGTGTTCGCGAAGATGGCGCGCCACCAGCTCGATGGTTTCGCCCGCCCCCACCAGCAGTACGGTGACGGTCGACAGGGATTCAAAAATTTGACGGGCAAGAGTACAGGCCGCGAAAGCAACCGAAACCGCACTGGCGCCAATGTCGGTTTCGGTTCGCACACGCTTCGCCACGGAGAATGACTTCTGGAACATTCGCTCCAGTTCGCTGGCTTTCAGATGCCCTTTCTGGGAATCCGCGAAGGCTTTTTTCACCTGGCCGAGGATCTGCGGCTCGCCCAGCACCAGCGAATCCAGACCGCTGGCCACGCGCATCAGATGGCTGACCGCATCGTTATCCTGATGCCAGTACAGACTGTTGCGCAGCTCTTCTTCGTTGAGGTTGTGGTAGTCACATAGCCAGCGGATCAGCGCCTCGTGCAGGTTGTCCTGCTCTTCTACGCTCAAATACAGCTCGGTACGGTTGCACGTCGACAGCACCACGCCACCCTGCACCATCGGCTGTGCAAGCAGGCTGTCCAGCGCCAGGTCGAGCGTATCCGGCGAAAACGTAACGCGTTCTCGCAGTGAAACCGGGGCCGTTTTGTGGTTAATACCGAGTGCTAATAGGGTCATGTTGAGCGGGAGTAGTACCAGCGTTAATAAGGTTAGCAGGACGCATCATACAGGATGCGCGAGATCAATAAAAGAGACTGCCCCCTTTCGGAGTAATAGCTTACGCCACGCTTTGAGATAATTTGAACGTAGACGGTGGCACCCTTCAACGCTAGCATTAACAGTTATAACTGCAACGTATCTCAAGGATTTGTCATCATTATGACCCGAATGATTCGCCTGCTGCCTCTGGCGGCCCTGGTTCTGACCGCCTGTTCCGTTCATCAGCCGAAAGGCCCGGGCAAAAGCCCTGACTCACCGCAGTGGCGTCAGCACCAGCAGGACGTGCTGAAATTAAGCCAGTACCAGACCCGCGGTGCATTTGCTTATCTCTCTGACGAACAAAAAGTTTATGCTCGCTTCTTCTGGCAGCAAACGGGTCAGGACAACTATCGCCTGCTGCTGCTGAACCCGCTGGGCAGCACCGAGCTGGAGCTTAACGCGAAGCCTGGCGAAGCGCAGATCACCGATAACAAAGGCCAGCACTACACGGCAACCGACGCCGAAGAGATGATTGGCAAGCTGACCGGAATGCCGATTCCGCTCAATAGTCTGCGCCAGTGGATCCTCGGCCTGCCGGGTGACGCAACCGACTATACGCTCGACGATCAATACCGTCTGAGCCAGGTGAACTACACCCAGGGCGGTAAAACCTGGAAAGTGGTGTACAGCACGTATGACAGCAAGACGCAACCGGCGCTGCCGTCCAATATGGAGCTGACGCAGGGTAGCCAGCGTATCAAGCTGAAAATGGACAACTGGATCGTTAAATGATGACCCACTGGCCCTCTCCCGCAAAACTGAACCTGTTTCTCTACATTACCGGGCAGCGCGCTGACGGCTATCACACCCTGCAAACGCTGTTTCAGTTTGTCGATTACGGCGACACCATCTCCATCGAACCGCGTCAGGACGGGCAGATTTGCCTGCTGACGCCGGTCGACGGCGTGGCGCATGACGATAACCTGATCGTGCGCGCTGCCCGCCTGCTGATGAAAACGGCGTCGACGTCGGGTCGTCTGCCAGCGGGAAGCGGTGCGGATATCCGTATCGACAAACGCCTGCCGATGGGCGGCGGTCTTGGCGGCGGTTCATCAAACGCCGCGACTGTACTGGTGGCGCTTAACCACCTCTGGGGCTGCGGTCTGACGACGGACGAACTGGCAGCGTTAGGGTTGACGCTGGGCGCCGATGTACCGGTGTTTGTGCGCGGCCACGCGGCGTTCGCTGAAGGGGTGGGTGAAATCCTCACGCCGGTCAATCCGCCGGAAAAATGGTATCTGATCGTTCACCCTGGCGTGAGCATTCCTACCCCGGTCATCTTTAAAGATCCTGACCTGAAAAGAAATACCCCGGTACGGTCAATAAAAACGTTATTAAATTGTGAATTCAGCAACGATTGCGAGGATATCGCAAGAAAACGTTTTCGCGAGGTTGATGCGGTGCTTTCCTGGCTGTTAGAATACGCGCCGTCGCGCCTGACCGGTACAGGGGCCTGTGTCTTTGCTGAATTTGACACCGAAACCGCCGCCCGTCAGGTGCTTGAGCAAGCGCCGGTTTGGCTGCATGGTTTTGTAGCACGCGGGATGAACACCTCCCCCCTACAGCAGGCCATTCTGGCGCAGACTGAGTTTCGGTGACAACGTCACCCTGTTCCAGACGTTGCATCGCGCTCTTTAATACACCGCCTGGATAGCGTTTGCTTAGGCCCCGCAGTTTGCGGCGAACGCTATCCACCACTGGACGCATGCCTGAGGTTCTTCTCGTGCCTGATATGAAGCTTTTTGCTGGTAACGCCACCCCGGAACTAGCACAACGTATTGCCAACCGCCTGTACACTTCCCTCGGCGACGCCGCTGTAGGTCGCTTTAGCGACGGCGAAGTCAGCGTACAAATTAATGAAAATGTACGCGGTGGTGATATTTTCATCATCCAGTCCACCTGTGCTCCAACGAATGACAACCTGATGGAATTGGTTGTTATGGTCGACGCGCTGCGTCGTGCTTCTGCTGGCCGTATCACTGCTGTTATTCCTTACTTTGGCTATGCACGTCAGGACCGTCGCGTCCGTTCCGCGCGTGTGCCAATCACCGCTAAAGTTGTCGCTGACTTCCTGTCCAGCGTCGGCGTTGACCGCGTACTGACGGTTGACCTGCACGCAGAGCAGATCCAGGGCTTCTTCGACGTGCCGGTTGATAACGTATTCGGCAGCCCAATCCTGCTGGAAGACATGCTGCAACTGAATCTGGACAACCCGATTGTGGTTTCTCCGGATATCGGCGGCGTGGTACGTGCGCGTGCTATCGCGAAGCTGCTGAACGATACCGACATGGCGATCATCGACAAACGCCGTCCGCGCGCTAACGTTTCTCAGGTGATGCACATCATCGGTGACGTGGCTGGCCGCGACTGCGTATTGGTGGACGACATGATCGATACCGGCGGTACGCTGTGTAAAGCCGCTGAAGCGCTGAAAGAGCGTGGTGCGAAACGCGTATTCGCTTACGCCACTCACCCGATCTTCTCCGGCAATGCGGTAAACAACCTCCGTAACTCCGTCATTGACGAAGTTGTGGTCTGCGATACCATTCCACTGAGCGACGAGATCAAAGCGCTGCCAAACGTGCGTACGTTGACTCTGTCCGGGATGCTGGCCGAAGCGATTCGTCGTATCAGCAACGAAGAATCGATCTCTGCAATGTTCGAACACTGATCGAACACGGCCAAAAAACCCGCTACGGCGGGTTTTTTTGTTTATAGTATTTATTTGTATGACTTATGCCTCCTTCACCTGCCATTCATATGACAGATGATGCGCACACGGATGATAGATAATTGTGAAAAACGTAACCTCCTCACATGTTCTGCCCTTTCGCGCCCTCATCGACGCCTGCTGGAAAGAGAAATACACATCGTCACGCTTTGTTCGTGACCTGATAGCCGGGATCACCGTCGGGATTATTGCCATCCCGCTGGCGATGGCGCTGGCGATTGGTAGCGGCGTCGCGCCGCAGTACGGGCTGTACACCTCGGCCGTTGCGGGGATTGTGATTGCGCTGACGGGCGGGTCTCGCTTCAGCGTCTCCGGCCCGACTGCCGCCTTTGTGGTGATCCTCTACCCGGTTTCCCAACAGTTTGGTCTGGCAGGCCTGCTGGTTGCCACCCTGATGTCCGGCATTTTTTTAATTCTGTTTGGTCTGGCCCGCTTTGGTCGCCTGATTGAATATATCCCCCTTTCCGTAACGCTGGGGTTCACCTCGGGGATTGGGATTACCATCGGGACCATGCAGATTAAGGATTTCCTCGGCCTGCAAATGGCCCATGTTCCGGAGCACTATTTACAGAAAGTGGGCGCGCTGTTTATGGCGTTGCCGACGGCCAACCTGGGCGATGCGGCCATTGGCATCGTTACCCTCGGCACACTTATCGTCTGGCCTCGCTTAGGCATTCGTCTCCCGGGGCATCTGCCCGCTCTGCTGCTGGGCTGCGCGGTGATGGGCGTCGTCAATCTGCTCGGTGGACAGGTCGCCACCATTGGCTCCCAGTTCCACTATGTTCTGGCGGACGGTTCACAGGGCAGCGGCATTCCGCAGCTGCTGCCGCAGCTGGTTCTGCCTTGGGACATGCCGGGCTCCAGCTTTACCCTGAGCTGGGATTCCCTTCGCGCTCTGCTGCCCGCCGCATTCTCCATGGCAATGCTGGGCGCGATTGAATCCCTGCTCTGCGCCGTCGTGCTCGACGGCATGACCGGCACTAAGCACAAAGCCAACAGCGAGCTGGTCGGCCAGGGCTTGGGGAACATCGTTGCACCGTTCTTCGGCGGTATTACCGCTACGGCTGCGATTGCCCGCTCCGCCGCGAACGTACGTGCGGGCGCGACATCACCGGTTTCCGCGGTCATTCACTCCCTGCTGGTGATCATGGCGCTGCTGATCCTTGCCCCGCTGCTTTCATGGCTTCCGCTCTCTGCCATGGCTGCGCTGCTGCTGATGGTGGCCTGGAACATGAGTGAGGCGCATAAGGTGGTTAACCTGCTGCGCCGCGCGCCGAAAGACGACATTATCGTGATGCTGATCTGCATGTCGCTGACCGTGCTGTTCGATATGGTTATCGCCATCAGCGTCGGCATTGTGCTGGCCTCGCTGCTGTTTATGCGCCGCATCGCGCAGATGACGCGTCTCTCCCCGGTTAACGTTGAGGTGCCTGACGATGTGCTGGTGCTGCGCGTGATTGGCCCGCTGTTCTTCGCCGCGGCGGAAGGTTTGTTCAGCGATCTGGAATCCCGCATTGCGGGCAAACGGATTGTGGTGCTGAAATGGGATGCCGTCCCGGTGCTGGATGCCGGCGGTCTGGATGCCTTCCAGCGTTTTGTCGCCCGCCTGCCGGAAGGCTGTGAACTGCGGGTGAGTAACCTCGAATTCCAGCCCCTGCGCACCATGGCGCGCGCGGGCGTGCAGCCGATCCCTGGCCGATTGTCCTTCTACCCTAACCGTGAAGCTGCATTAGCGGATCTGTGAGTCATCTGATGCAGAGACGCGTCTTTGCATCATTACCCCGATCGCCTGCTGGAGCCATTCAAGCACGGCAGGCGTCATCCACGTGCCCTTCATCAGATGCGGCTCCTGCTGCATGGCGAGACGAAATTTTTGCTGGGTCTGCGGGTTTGTTCCCGCATAGGACTGGAATAAAACCAGCCAGTTTTCTGCCAGCTTTTGCGCATCGTCAGAAGCGGGACTGAGATTATCCCGCTGCGCCTGATGCAGCTTCGCCACCAGCGGCGGCCACTCCATCATCCGGTCAAAGTAGTGCGCCCGGGTAAAGGCCATCTCTTCGGCAGTGAGATATTTCTCCCAGATGCTGAGCTTTGATTCGGCAAACGCCCGCGTGATGTAATCAGTTATCTCCGGCGTAATGCCGGTTTGCTCCTGCATCTGCGGCTCCACGCTGTGCATCTCGTTCAGACGGGTCAAAAATTCCGGTTTGCCTGCGGTATCCTGCTCCAGGCGTTCCATCCACCGTGAAGCCAAATCGGTCGCCCGCACGTCCGTGACGCTGACGTTCTGTTCCAGCAAGTGTTTAACCTCCGTCACCAGCCCCGACCAGATATCCGCCAGCGCCTCTTTCTCTACCGCAAACGGCAGTTGCTGCAACTCTTCTTTGCTAAACCAGCGATCGTACATATTCATTAACTCCAGAGTCTGTAGCCAGGATTCCAGATCCGGCGTCGCATCGTCGGTCAGCCCGGTACGCAATTCCACCAGCCGGTTGCGCAGCGTATGGATGCTACGCAGTTGCTTGTCCAGCAGAGTGATTTGCCCGTCGAGTAATTCGGCTAATGACAGCGAACGCTGTTCCAGAAAATCCCTGATTTCGGCAAGCTCAAGCCCGGCTTTTGCCAGCGTCTGGATCATATGCAGACGCTGCACATCCGCCAGGTTATAAAGCCGGTAGCCTGCCGCGCTTCTGGCAGAAGGTAACAACAGCCCTGTTTGCTCGTAGTGATGCAAAGTCCGCACGGTGATCCCGGCACGTTTCGCCAGTTCACCCACCTGTATCAACATAACGGCTCCTTTTATTCTGCCAGTTTCGTTACTCTGAAGCCTTACGTTACGTGAGGGTCAATGCGTCATGCAAAAAAAAACGACTTCAGATGAAGTCGTTTCGGTGTTCTTTATGGGGCACTAGCTATGCTTGCGCTGGTCGCGGCGGCATCGTTTATCGTAATGGCGCACCCACCAGTATTTATCGCAGACTTCCTCATGTCCGCTCACGCGCGCCCCGGCGAGCCACAATACCGCACCAAGGAAGATACTCAGCACCGCGCCATGCGCAAAGTATTGTGGGAGGTCAAGCTGCGGTAATTGGTTTAAGATTGAATAACCGACACCGGCGACCATCACGAACAGTCCCAACCCCATTAGCACGTTACCGAGCATTGAAGCGTTTTTGCGTTTCATATGTCACCTCCGGAACTTTGGGTTGTCAGGGGAAAAGCCCCTTCTCCTTGTGTGTAAAGTATAGACAACGCCTCTTATATGAGTTGCGTGAATGATCACATTTACTGATAACTCCCGGACAAAAATTTACAAATAAGACATTGAACAGCTTGAAATTCTAATTGTTCAAAGAGGAAATTATTCGCATTTCGGTGTACCGCAGGCAGAACTTTGTCAAGCGGCGCGCCAGACAGTAAACTACGCGCCAGATCTGGAACCCATTAGGAAGTAAATCGTGACGATTAAACTGATTGTCGGCCTCGCCAATCCGGGCGCAGAGTATGCCGCTACCCGCCATAACGCCGGCGCCTGGTATGTTGATCTGCTGGCGGAGCGTTTGCGCGCACCCCTGCGTGAAGAACCCAAGTTTTACGGGTATACCTCACGCATCAGTCTTGCGGGTGCTGACGTGCGGTTGCTGGTGCCAACCACCTTTATGAACCTGAGCGGCAAAGCCGTGGCGGCCATGGCAACGTTTTATCGCATCAACCCGGATGAGATCCTGGTGGCCCACGACGAACTGGACCTGCCGCCAGGCGTGGCGAAGTTCAAACTGGGCGGCGGTCATGGCGGCCACAATGGTCTGAAAGACATCATCAGCAAACTGGGTAATAACCCTAATTTCCACCGTTTGCGCGTGGGAATCGGCCATCCGGGCGATAAAAACAAAGTTGTTGGTTTCGTACTGGGTAAACCACCGGTTTCTGAGCAGAAGTTGATTGACGAAGCGGTGGACGAAGCGGCCCGCTGCACCGAGATTTGGCTTCAGGATGGCCTGACAAAAGCCACCAATCGACTGCACGCTTTCAAAGCGCAATAATCGGCGCCCCGGGGCTTTTTTACCGCGCGTCGCGCGGGTTACGTGTATAATAGGCGTAGTTATTTACTTTTCTTCAATCGGTTATCGTTAACGGATTGATTATCAAGATATTAAGGTGATTTAGAAATGGGATTCAAATGCGGTATCGTCGGTCTGCCAAACGTGGGCAAATCCACCCTGTTCAACGCGCTCACCAAAGCAGGTATTGAAGCGGCGAACTTCCCGTTCTGTACCATCGAGCCGAACACCGGTGTTGTTCCTATGCCCGATCCGCGTCTGGACCAGCTCGCGGAAATCGTGAAGCCGCAGCGCATTCTGCCAACTACCATGGAGTTCGTGGACATCGCGGGCCTGGTAAAAGGCGCATCCAAAGGTGAAGGCCTGGGCAACCAGTTCCTGACCAACATCCGTGAAACCGAAGCGATCGGCCACGTTGTGCGCTGCTTCGAGAACGACAACATTATCCACGTTAACAATAAAGTGGATCCAGCTGACGACATCGACGTCATCAACACCGAGCTGGCCCTCTCTGACCTCGACACCTGCGAACGCGCCATTCACCGCGTGCAGAAGAAAGCCAAAGGCGGCGACAAAGACGCGAAAGCGGAACTGGCTGCGCTGGAAAAATGTCTGCCACAGCTGGAAAACGCGGGCATGCTGCGCGCGCTGAAAAACCTGACTGACGAAGACAAAGCGGCGATCAAATACCTGAGCTTCCTGACCCTGAAGCCAACCATGTACATCGCCAACGTTAACGAAGACGGTTTCGAGAACAACCCGTATCTGGACAAAGTGCGTGAAATCGCTGCGGCTGAAGGTTCTGTAGTGGTAGCGGTTTGCGCTGCCGTTGAATCTGATATTGCAGAGCTGGACGACGCCGATCGTGAAGAGTTCATGGCCGAGCTGGGTCTGGAAGAGCCGGGCCTGAACCGCGTGATCCGCGCGGGCTATGAGCTGCTGAATCTGCAAACCTACTTCACCGCTGGCGTGAAAGAAGTGCGTGCGTGGACCATCCCTGTGGGAGCGACCGCGCCTCAGGCGGCTGGTAAGATCCACACCGACTTCGAGAAAGGCTTCATTCGTGCGCAGACTATCGCGTTTGAAGACTTTATCACCTACAAGGGTGAGCAAGGCGCGAAAGAAGCTGGCAAGATGCGTGCGGAAGGGAAAGACTACATCGTTAAAGATGGCGATGTGATGAACTTCTTGTTTAACGTTTGATTTGTTTTGAGTGAAAAAATCCACGCCCTGGCGTGGATTTTTTTATAGAGTAACGAACCTATCTCCTTTTGCGCAGATAGTACTCTAGATATTTTTTAGGTCTATCCTGAAACGCACGCTCTTTGCCGTAATTATAAGCATCGTTAAAATATTTATACGCTTCCTCGAATTGATTCAATTCATAACAGACCATGCCGAGATCGATTAAGGGTGCAGTGTCTATATCCGATCCACGTGTCCGTAATGTCGTCTCTCCCCATTTCTTTGCCTCAGAGTAATCCGCGAGATCAAAATATGCGCTGTACATGCAGGCAGAGATCCAGTTGGCGAGCTCCCATTGGAGCTTTGGCTCAGGAAGAGCTTGCCAGGCTTTTTGGTATTGCTCTAAAGCCTCGACGTATTTTTTTTCATCGTGAAACTCGTTTCCTTGTTCAATAGTATATTATTATAGATATTATCATACTTAAGTTCTTGCCCTTTTAAATAAAAAAACCTTGCCTAAGAAACCGCCAAAAATACCATAATACATGGTTAAATTT